>CAZBBZ010000141.1:0-6992 GCA_964489925.1 uncultured Rhodobacterales bacterium | reverse complement strand
ATCTGGTCATTGATGTTCCCCCCGAAAGTCAGGTCCACAAACAAGTCGTGCGCAAACGCGCAGAGGCGCGCGACATTGTCATGGATCCGGCTACACGGCTTTATTACGTCGAGGTTGAAGAACCCGACATGCACGAACCCTCGGGCGATTTGGAACGGCTTTGCAAAGCGCTGCACGACCAATGGGCGCTTGAAGATGTGATGGGCGATTTGCGCACGCTGCAAATGCTGCAAACGGCGCTTCGCAAAGGCAAATGGAAAGTGACATGCGCGGTTTATCAGGACCGCGAGGCGGGGAGCCCGCGTATCATGCAGGTCTGGCCCGGTTATTTTGAAGGCAGCATCTATGGGCTGGCCTTTGATCTGGGATCAACCACGATTGCGGCGCATCTATGCGATCTGGTGAGCGGCGATGTGGTGGCCTCGTCGGGCATTATGAACCCGCAAATCCGCTTTGGCGAAGATTTGATGAGCCGCGTATCTTACGCGATGATGAACACCAATGGCGACGCGGAAATGACAGCGGCCGTGCGCGACGGGATCAATTTGCTGATCAACCAGATTTGCGGCGAAGCGAGCATCGGCCCTGAGCTGATTATGGAAGCGGTTTTCGTCGCCAACCCCGTTATGCATCATCTGCTTTTGGGGATTGATCCGACGGAATTGGGCCAAGCGCCTTTTGCGCTGGCGACATCAAACGCGCTGACGCTTTGGGCGCGGGAAATTGAGCTGAAGATCCACCAAGACGCACGCATTTACCTGCTGCCTTGTATTGCCGGGCATGTAGGCGCGGATTGTGCTGCGGTCGCCTTGTCCGAAGCGCCGAACCGGTCGGATGATTTGATGCTGGTGGTTGATGTTGGCACCAATGCAGAGCTTTTGTTGGGCGACAAGACGCAAGTGCTTGCCTGTTCGTCCCCGACTGGTCCGGCGTTTGAGGGTGCGCAAATTTCAAGCGGTCAGCGCGCCGCCCCCGGTGCCATTGAACGGGTCGAGATTGATCCCAGAACCAAAGAACCGCGCTTTCGCATCATCGGAAGTGATCTGTGGTCCAATGAGCCGGGTTTTGACGAAGCAGCCCTGAGCAGCGGCATCACTGGGATTTGCGGCTCGGGGATTATCGAAGCGATTGCCGAGATGCGCGTGGCGGGCCTGATTGATGCCAGCGGTCTTGTGGGCAGTGCTGAGGCGGTTGGCTCAGATCGTCTGGTATCTGAGGGACGCACACATGCGTATCTGCTCTATGATGGAAGCGCCCAAGGTGGCCCGCGCATTATGGTCACACAAAACGACGTACGCGCGATCCAACTGGCCAAATCCGCGCTTTATGCGGGGGCAAAACTACTCATGGATCAACGCGGGGTCGATCAGGTGGATCGGGTCGTGCTGGCCGGGGCATTTGGGGCGCATATCAGCCCGAAACACGCGATGATTTTGGGTATGATCCCGGATTGTGCCATTGATAAGGTCACAAGTGCTGGCAACGCGGCAGGAACTGGCGCGCGCATTGCCTTGTTGAACCGCGCGGCCCGGCGCGAAATCGAAGCCACCGTGCGCGAGATCACCAAAGTTGAAACCGCGATTGAACCCAAATTCCAAGAGCATTTCGTAAACGCCAATCACATCCCGAATGCGGTTGACCCCTTTGAAGGGTTGCGCGCGGCGGTGCCGCTGCCGGAGCCAAATTTCAACGCAGGCGGTGCAGGTCGCGAAAATCGCCGGAAGCGGCGGCGGGGCTAGGCGGTCAAAGGGCCGTCCGCGCTCGCGGATGATGGACGGTGAAGAGACCTTTGGATCAAAGCACTCAGCCAGACCGAGGGATAGCGATCCGCTCGTAGGTCGTCGCATTGGTTCTGGGCCGGGGCAAAGATAAATGACTGCTTAGAGCCAAGAGCGACGTGGTTCGAAAAGAGGGCAATCGACGGCCCGTGGGTTGGCGCATCAACACGCGTGTTGGGCAATTTATGGCGGCCAAATATCCCGAAGATATAAGGTTGTTCAGCGTTTCAAGAGCGCCAGCCCGCCGGAACGGGCCGTCGCTTGCCCGGCGGCTTCGCCTTGATTCCGGGCTTGGAGTAAAACAAAACCAATGTCCGCTAAGTCCCCCAGTGCGGCCATAGGGCAAAGCGCTAAGCCAGACCGGGAGACGGCGATCTTTTGATCGTTTTGCACAAGGCTTTGCTGCGCGTCCTATCCAAACTTAAACCGCGTTCAAACTAACTTTCACCTGACCTAAACGCTGGCTGAAGACGGATATCTCACCTTCCCCCGCCTGCCCGGTCGCGCGCAGCCATGCGCCCGCAACGCCCCCCTTTAGGGGCAAAACATCGGGGCCAATCAGCTCTATCGGACCCTTAGTTTCAAGATAAATCACATCATCCAGATAAGGCATAACTTGACCCGCCTGATCTAGCGCTTGCAGCACCAAGCGCACCTCATCGCGCTCTGCTGCATTCAGGGTCGTGTCATCAAGTTCCACCGCAAGCGATGTTGCCACCGGGTTGGCGGCAAACTCCGTCGACACCACCTGCGCGTCATCCACATAGCCCACAAAGCGCCCAGACTCCCAAGCCATGCCCCAAGCGCCGATATGTTCGGGGCGCACCACGTCCTCGTCAATAATCACGGGCGCAAAAGGCAGGTTCGGAAACCGTCTGCGGTCCGGCTTGATCCGCTGAGGCTCAAGCGTGCCGAATTGCATGTCCACATAATCGCAGTTCGTCAGAACGATCAGCGGCAGCACGCCACCGATTTCACGCTCGCCCCGCGCCCAAAACGTCACCGGCTTTAGCACAGGCTCCTCAACTGGGTCGCATTGGCTTTTATAAACCCAAGACGCCAGTTTCGGGATGCGAAACATGTCCAAGACCCCGTGATGGCAAATGCGATCGCCGGACCCAAAATCCTTATGGGTGTTATAATCAAACATGCACCAGCCAATAGAGCCGGACACCCCGTCCTCGCCATAGGCGCGGTCCAGCACTTCGAGATAGCGCATCACATGTTCGGCCTGACGGGTTTCACTATCGGTGCGCTTGGTGGGGAACATATGCCCGTTAAATTCCGTCACGAGATACGGCACTGGCTTAATAAGACGCGTCACTTCAGCCCGCCCGCGCAAGGGGGACGGCGCGCGATTGCCACGAAAATTCACGTCAGCGGCGTGAAAGAAGTCGTTCATCGTATAGACGTCTTCTAACAGCTCACTGTCCTCAATGCAGCGTATGCCCCCGGTGGCCCGGCTTGGATCAAGGTTGCGGGCCAAAGCATTGGTATCACGATAAAACTCGTGGTCATCCGCGCTTTCGTTGATCCGCACGCCCCACATGATGATGCTTGGGTGGTTCCAGTCCCGTTCAATCATGCGGCGCACGTTTTGCACGCTTTCCGCTTTCCACGTTTGCCCGCCAATATGTTGCCAACCGGGGATTTCTTCGACCACCAACAGGCCAATCCGGTCACAATGATCCAAGAACCACGGGCTTTGCGGATAATGCGAGGTGCGCACTACGTTGCACTTGAGATCATGTTTCATAATCTCGGCATCGCGTTCTTGGGCGCGGCGCCCCATAGCATAGCCCAAGTAAGGGTACGACTGATGCCGGTTCAACCCGCGCAAATGCAAAGGCTCGCCGTTTAGATAAAACCCATCCGGGCGAAACTCTGCGGCGCGAAAACCAAATCTGGTGCTGGTCGCATCCTCAAACTCACCTGCCCGCAACACGGCACGCAAGGTGTAAAGAACAGGCTTTTCAAGCGTCCAAAGCACGATGTTTGCAAGATCGTCGAAAGTGATCAACGCCTTGCCATCCTCAACCTCAGCAACCGCCTCGCAAACAAGCAAACCGTCATGGGTCAAAAGCTCAAAGGTAACAGAGCCGTTGTAAGCCAGCTCTTGCGGGTTTTCGATCCAAACCTCAGCCACCAGCGTTTGCTTGTCAGACAAAACATCAAAGGTGGTCGTCTTGATGTTTCCAAGGCTAATGTTGGGTGACACTTCTAGCCAAACATCGCGGTAAATGCCCGCATAGGTCAGGTAATCAATCTGCCCCCCAAAGGGCGGGATTTCTGGATTTTCGGACCCATCCACGGTCACCGAAATCAGATTATGCCCCTTGGCCAGCTTGCCGGTTAAACGCGCGGTAAACGGCGTGTAGCCGTCTTTATGCGCCCCCACAGGTTCACCGTTTAAGAAAACCTGCGCATCCGCCATCGCCCCGTCAAAACAAAGAGTGATTTCGCGGCCTTCAAACTCGGGGCGCCAATGCAGCACCTTTTGATATAAAAAAGCACGCTGATAGGAGGTTTCGTCAAAGTAATTCAGCGGCATATCAACCGCGTTATGAGGCAAATGAACCGTGCGCCCAGCTTGGGCTAAAGCCTCGTCGCCAAGCGCAAATTCTTCACAAAAAATCCAATCAGAATTAAAATTTTCACGCACAGTGCGGCGATCCGATGTCAATGATGTTTCCTTTAATCAGGCATTATTAAGATCATTTATCCGCGAAATAAGTGCGGCAGTCGAACTGTCTTTGTCATTGGCATCCGCATCGCCGCGCACAATCGGCAGCAGTGATTGCGCCAATTCTTTGCCCAGTTCTACGCCCCATTGATCGTAGGAATTGACGCCCCAAATCACGCCTTGCACGAACACTTTATGCTCAAACATGGCGATCAATCGACCCAAGGCAAAGGGGCTTAGGGTTTCATGCAAAATCACCGTGGACGGGCGATTGCCCGCGAATGTGCGGTGCGGGACCAATTCATCAATATTATCGCGTCCCTTGGCGGTCATCTCGGCGCGCACCTCATCAGAGGTTTTCCCAAACGCCAAAGCCTCGGCCTGAGCCAGACAATTTGCCACCAGCATATTATGTTGATCGACCAGATCGCTGCCCGGTTTTGCGGCTAGAATGAAATCAACCGGAATGATGTCCGTGCCTTGATGGACCAGTTGAAAAAACGAATGCTGCGCGTTTGTGCCCGGCTCGCCCCAGATAATCGGCCCCGTGGCCGTGGCTGGTGTGCCGTCCAGTTCCGTCGACTTGCCGTTACTTTCCATATCAAGCTGCTGCACATAGGCCGGAAAGCGTTCCAAGCGCTGGTCATAGGGGATCAGCGCAACCGTGGGCAGCCCCATGACATTGCGCCGCCAAATGCCAACGAGCGCCAGCAAGACGGGCAAGTTGTCTTGCAATGGTGCTTGCATGAAATGCTGATCCATTGCACGTGCGCCTGCCAGAAACGCACGGAAGTGTTCCGCCCCCACCGACAGTGCGACGGATAAGCCAATCGCGGACCAAACCGAATAGCGACCCCCGACCCAATCCCAGAACCCAAACACCCGTTCTGGCGATACGCCAAAGCGCGATGTTTCGTCGATGTTCGTGGACAAGGCGGCCAGATGGCCTGTGACGCTGTCCCCAACGCCTGCGCGCAGCCAATCGAGCGCGGCCCCGGCATTTGCCATGGTTTCTTGCGTGGTGAACGTCTTGGAGGCGATCAGCACTAGCGTTGTTTCCGGGTTCAGATCCCGCGTGATATCGCGCAAATGCGCCCCATCGACGTTTGAAACAAAATGAACTCGTGGCCCCTGCCCCCGATAAGGCGTCAAGGCGCGCGCGACCATCACCGGGCCTAGATCAGAGCCGCCAATGCCGATATTAATCACATCCGTGAATGCGCCTGCCTTGGCCCGCACGCGGCCCGCGCGCACATCATCTGCAAAACCCAAAAACCGCTCAAGCACCGGATCAACCACATCCGCCGTTGCAGAGCCATCAACGCTAAAGCCATCCTCCGACTTGCCGCGCAAGGCCATATGTAGTACCGCGCGATCTTCGGTTGTGTTGATCGCCGCGCCTGCGGCCATTGCATCGCGGCGTTTGGCAACGCCTGCGGTCTTGGCCACGTCCAAAAGCGCATCGAATGCGGCCTCGTCAAAGCGTTCTTTTGAAAAATCGATCGTTAAATCATCAAAGCTGCGCGTGAAGGTCTCCGCGCGCGCGTGGTCTTGAAACAATTCGCGAAGATGCGTGTCCTTCAGACGCGCCCAATGTGCGTTCAAACCTGATAAGTCTACCGAAGTCATGGGGTCTACTCTGCTTGCAAAAACGGTGTTGCTGATGATCTATCTTAGGTTCGGGGAAATGGAAACATTTCACACCGAATGTGCGCCAAATAAAAAACCCGCCCCAACTAAGGGACGGGTCTGTTGTTTTCAAAAACGGCTAGGCTCACAAAAAGCCACAGGCGTCTTAGTCAATTTTGGTCAGTAGATCATCAATGCTGGCCTTGGCATCGCCAAAGAACATCCGCGTGTTGTCCTTAAAGAACAAGGGATTTTCGATGCCCGAATAGCCCGTGCCCTGCCCGCGCTTGGACACGAAGACTTGCGTCGCTTTCCAAACCTCAAGAACCGGCATCCCCGCGATTGGGGAATTTGGATCTTCTTGGGCCGCAGGGTTCACGATGTCGTTTGAGCCGATCACGATCACAACGTCCGTATCCGGGAAGTCATCGTTGATTTCGTCCATTTCAAGCACGATGTCATAGGGCACTTTGGCCTCAGCAAGCAGCACGTTCATATGGCCCGGCAAACGACCCGCGACCGGGTGAATACCAAAACGCACGTTCTTGCCCTTGGCGCGCAAACGACGGGTCAGTTCCGACACGCTTTGCTGGGCTTGCGCCACCGCCATGCCGTAGCCTGGAACGATGATCACGCTATCAGCTTCTTGCAAGGCTGTCGCAACGCCATCGCTGTCGATTGCAATCTGTTCGCCCTCAACTTCCATCGCAGGACCAGATGCGCCCCCAAAGCCGCCCAAGATCACGCTGACAAACTGACGGTTCATCGCCTTACACATGATGTAGCTCAGGATCGCCCCAGACGAGCCCACAAGCGCGCCAACCACGATCAACAGATCGTTGCCAAGGCTAAAGCCAATCGCCGCAGCGGCCCAACCGGAATAGCTGTTCAGCATGGACACA
>CAZBBZ010000140.1:0-7062 GCA_964489925.1 uncultured Rhodobacterales bacterium | reverse complement strand
GTGATGGTCGTGGCGATGGAATTGAACGCTTCGTTTAGGCTGGACCCGCTCACGTCAAAGTAATGACTATTGGTTGACGCGCAGGCTTCTAGGTCGTTTTCGGCCAAGGAGTTTTCGGCAATATCAAAGCCAATCGTGAAAATGATCACGTTGTCTTCTTTTGCCAAGGAACAAACAGACTGAAACCCGGCGCGGGCCGAGGTTTTGTCGAGCAAACTTACCGAGGCGTCATTGCCCGGTCTGTAAGCGTCAAAAGCGCCCAGCCCGTTATGCGCCCAATAATCAATTTCGTTATTGGTGATGATGCTGTCGCCGTTGTTTGGCTGATAATGGGCCGAGGCGACGCGCACCTGTTCGGTGGTGCCCCCATCCGACATCAGCACGACGACCTTTAGCACGCCATCCGAACTGCTAAGCGGGCGGTCGTTAAAATTTGCATCTACCTCGCCTGTGCTCACAAGTCTTTGGATCAAAGGATTCGCGTCGTCATCAAGCAAGCCAACTGCCCATTTCATAGCATAATTCGTGCCGGTCCCATCATGGCCTGTAAACTCCGAAATTCGCTGCCTCAATTTGTCTGCGTCGTTGGAAAAATACTCAATCGATTGCGTATCAGAGGGGCACCACCCCCAGTCGGCTACAAACCCGTAATCCGCTTCAAATCGATACCACTGGAAATGCGGCGTCTGGTGTGATCCGCGAATGGAGGGCAGGGCAGGGGAATAAAACAACGGGCTTGGAATATCGATACAGCTTGAATAGCTGTGTTCGCGACGGATCGCCAAAAGATCGAAGGCGGTTCTGCCCGGATTGACGTTACCGGCAAACGGGATCAACGAAATCGACGTGGTGGTGGCAGACGAATTTGCCAGCACTTGATCCACAAAACTAGATGCCGCCACGCGCATCAGATCAAGGCGCGACACATTGTTACTATTGCCGCCCCAAGTCAGTTTGCTTGGAAAGGCATATTCATTCATTTTTGACACCAGATCGGGCGAAATATTGGTCAACTCTCGTGACATGGACCCGGAAATATCAAGGGCCAAAGACACCTCGATATTTGATAACCCCAGTTGCGCGGTCCCTTGTGCAAAAACCCGTAAATTACGGATGCCCAGAATTTTCAAAAAGAAGGTGGAAACCTCGTAAGACGCCGTTGCTTCAACTGAATTTGTAAACGCCGTTGGATTGTCATTTACCGTCAATTGGACGCCAGAATCCGCAAAATTCGTAGACTTTAGATAATCGCGAATAATGGTTTCTGAATCCGTGCCATCCGTAAAGGTCGCTGCCGCCAAAATACCGCGATCAAGCGCGTCTTGTAGTTCGGCGCGATGGGCTTCGTGGCGCATGAAGTCCATGCCAATACCAACTGCCACAAACATGGTCAAAAAGGCGATGATTGAAAATGCAGCAATAGCGCCCGCAACGTCATCGCGAAACGCTGCAAGCTGGGCTTGAACGGCTTTTAAGGGTCTAAACAGCATAACTTTTCCACACGAAAGGCGATGGCGTAATACGCCACCCCATTAATCTGGGCGAAAAAGGCGGTGATTTTGTGGCGATCCACAACGTGTGGCTGTAATGTTATGTGGTTTTTTGTCTTAATTGCGCCATTCTGGGCCAAAACATGGGCGCTTCGTTGCTACTCGCGTGGGTTTCAAGGGACACAAAAGGCGCCTATAACGCCTCCATGACCCAGAACGGATCAACAGAATTGCGCCGCGGTTGGACGACCGGAGCTTGCGCCACGGCTGCCTTAAAAGCCGCTTTGATGCGGCTGTGGGCGGGCGACGACGTGCAAGAGGTACAAATTACCTTGCCCCGTGGTGAGACACCTGTTTTTTCGATTGCTAAAGCGGCGCATGGCTCTGATTGGGCCGAAGCCGCCGTTACCAAAGACGCAGGCGACGATCCGGATGTGACCCATGGCGCGTTGATCGTGGTGCGCGTGGCAAAGGGCGATCAAAGCGGTGTAGTCTTTGCGGCGGGCGATGGGGTTGGGATGATTACCAAACCCGGCCTTCCAATCGAGGTCGGAGAGCCAGCGATCAACCCGGTGCCCCGTCAAATGATGACCGATGTGGTTGCTGAACTGGCCGCGCGTTTTGACCGCGCGCCTGATGTGCTGGTAACGGTCAGTGTCCCCGGCGGGCGCGAACTTGCGCAGAAAACTTGGAACCCGCGTCTTGGGATCGAAGGCGGTTTGTCGATCCTTGGGACAACCGGAATTGTGCGGCCCTTTAGTTGCGCGGCGTGGATCGCTTCGATCCATCGCGGCATTGATGTGGCACGCGCCGATGGGCTTCGCCATGTGGCGGGCTGCACGGGGGCAACGTCAGAGGCAACCGTGCAAACCCTGTTTGCGCTGCCCGATCACGCGATGCTGGATATGGGGGATTTCGCGGGGGGGATGCTAAAATACTTGGCCCGCCACCCGGTAGAACGGGTAACGATTGGCGGGGGTTTTGGCAAAATGACCAAGCTTGCCCAAGGTGCGGTGGACCTTCATTCTGGACGCAGCCAGGTGGATTTTGATGCTTTGGCCGGGCTGGTCACGGATGAGGCGACTAAGGGCCGTATAAAATCGTCAAACACCGCAATGGAAGCGCTTGGCCACGCGCCAGAACTAGGATCGTTGATTGCGGCTTTGGCGCGTGATGTGGCGCAAGGCAAAGCCCCTGACAGTCGCGTGGATACCATCGTGATTGATCGTGCGGGCCAAGTGGTGGGGCAGGCTGGGTGAAGGTATTATTGCTTGCAGGCACCGCAGAGGCACGCGCACTCGCCAGCGAAATTGACCGCGCGGGGATCAGCCTTGTCGCATCACTTGCCGGTGTGACCGAGCGACCTGCCAGCATTGCAGGGAAAACAAGATCCGGTGGGTTTGGCGGCGTGGCCGGGCTAACCGCCTATTTGAGCGACAACGACATTACTCATGTGATTGACGCGACCCACCCGTTTGCGGTGCAAATGTCTGGCAACGCGGTTGCGGCCACACGCGCGGCGCATGTGCCGTTGTTGCAGTTGATCCGCCCGCCTTGGCCCGATCATCCCGATTGGGTGAGCGCAGACACGTTGGACCATGCGGCCACGCTTTGCGCGGAGGGCGAAAACGCCTTTTTATCCACCGGGCGCGGGTCTTTGCACCATTTTAGCACCCGCGCGGATGTTACGTTTTTCGTGCGCGTGATTGATGATCTGCCGGGGCAATTCCCTTTGGCAAACGGTGCCTTTGTCATAGGCCGCCCGCCTTTTTCCGTCGAAGAAGAAATGGCCACGCTGAAAGAACGCAAGATAACAACGCTCGTGTCGCGCAATTCCGGCGGCACCGGGGGCTTGGAAAAACTATTAGCCGCACAACGCTTGGGCATCCGCATCATCATGGTCGCGCGCCCCGACTACCCTGAAAGCGCACGCGTCCAAACCACGCAAGAGGCGCTGGATTGGATCGCCGCCCAATGAAAGAGCGCGTGATAAAAGGGGCGGATTGTATTGCCGAAGGTACGGCTTATCTGGCGCAGATCGAACCAAAGTTCGCCCATGCTTTGGGGCAAATCGGGCCAGTACCGCTGCGCTTGCGCAAAGACGGGTTTCGCGCGTTGTTGGATGCGATTGTCAGCCAGCAAATATCGGTTGCAGCAGCGAACGGCATTTGGAACCGCATGCGCGCGGCCGGGGCTTGTTCTGCGGCGGGCATCAAGCGGATGAGCGATGATGAGTTGCGCGCGGTGGGGCTCAGCCGTCAAAAAGTGCGTTATGCCCGTGCGCTGACCGAAAGCGGTGTGTCATATCGCGCCTTGCGGGACATGGATACGGATGACGTGGTTAAAGAATTGACCAAAATCACCGGCATCGGCGCTTGGACGGCTGAAATTTATGCCATGTTTTCGCTCGCCCGCGCTGATGTGTTTGCGCCCGGTGATCTTGCCTTGCAAGAAGCCGCGCGCGCGCTCTTTGACCTTGATGCGCGGCCCTCTGAAAAAGAGCTGCGCGAAATGGCAAAAGCTTGGTCCCCTTGGCGCGGTGTAGCTGCGCGGGTGCTTTGGTCCTACTACCACGTGGCCAAAGATCGCGAAGGTATTCGATAGCTCCAAAGAAGGAGCCCGCCGAACGTTGGGGCACAGATCCCAACTGTCCGACGGGCGGGAGTGTGCATTGAACCGGTTTTTTCGAACACGCGGCGAATTGCCCCGTGCGAAACCCCCGAAAATCCTAATCCAATGCAGCTTGATGCCAACCGAGACGGATTTTTTCCGCCACGATTGGCACGAAGTTAGTAAACCAAGCGCAACTTCGATATGGTCGTGGCGATGGCAGCAAAGGCGTCAGAAAGCTCCACCCCGTTCACATCATAAAAGTTGTTCGTGGTCGTGGCACATTTTGCCAAATCTTCTTGCGCGTAGCTGCCGTTTTGGATGTCGAACCCAATGGTGAACACGATCACTTCATCCGCTTCCGCTTGCGCGCAAAGCGCTTTGAACTGATCCCGGCTCGCTGTGCGGTCAGACATCATGTAGCTGTCACGACGACCCGGACGATAGCCTTCGGCGCGTCCAAGAGAGTTCTTCGCCCAATGCTTGATTTCCGCATCGCTGTTATAGGCACGACTAGTTGGGCGCGCTTGCTGGGTTGTGTTTCCATCGGACATCAAAACAATGACCTTCATCACGCTTGTATCAGCCTTTGACCGTGGACGGTCTGCGAATTCGGATGCCACCATGCCTTGGTTAGACAGGGCCGCAATCAAAGGCTGACTGCGCGCATCCAACAGGCCAAGCGACCATTTCATCGCGTTTTGCGTCCCCGTACCGTCATGGGCGATGAACCCATCAATCCGCGTTTGCAACTTAGCGACATCATTGGACATATACTCAATCGCTTGCGTATCGGATGGGCACCAGCCCCATTCCGCGTTGTGACCAAAGTCTGCTTCAAACCGGTACCACTGAAAATGCGGGGTTTGTTCCGCTGACCCAACGCTTGGCAGGTCTGCATCCCAAAAATCAGCTCCAGAAAAGTCGATGCAGGATGAATAGTTGTGCGCTCGGTTTGCGGTTAGGTGATCCATCACGGCAGGGCCGGGGTTCACTTGACCTGCAAAGGGAACAAGGTTGATTGTTGTGCTGGCCGCGTTGTTGCCATCCAAGATATGCTCAACAAACGCCTTGGCAGCCACTTTCATATAGTCGAGCCGTTTGATGTTGCCAAAGTTGCGCGCAGACGTGCGTTCGCCGCCCATGCTTAGATATGTCTGTTGATCCACATTGGTGTTTTCCCGCGCCATGGACCCGGAAATATCCAAGGCGAGCGAAATTTCGATGTTGGACACCGCCGTGCTTGCAGCACTGCGGGCAACCACGTTCAAACGCTTAAGGCCGATCACTTTCAAAAAGAACGTATCGACGGGGTATTCCACCATCGCGGATACGTGCTTTTTGGAATTTGCGAATTTTGGGTCGATCTTAACCGCGGCCTTGGCCGGAATGAAATTCGCTGACCGCATATATTGGGCCACGATTTCTTTGGCCGCATCTGGATTAGGAGACATGGCCGCTGCCAGAACCCCACGATCAAGCGCATCCTGAAGCTCTGCGCGTTGGGCTTCGTGGCGCATGAAATCCACCGCCATACCGACCGCAAGAAACATGGTCATGAATGTAACTACTGAAAAAACTGCAATGGCCCCTTCGGTGTCTTCTTTGAAAACACGAATGGCTCCGCGAACGCGGCTGATAACACTAACCGACATTTTGCCCCCACAAAATAACGCAACTCGTAAAACTTACACAAGAACACATACTGGCCATCATTGTGGCAAGATTATGGCGAATAGGGCAGATTTATGACCTAAGTGTTTGATTTTGTTAACTACTTACGAAGCGTGTAGTTTGTTCTAGTGAGCTATTTTCGGGAATTGCTGTTCGGGAATTTCTTGCGTAAACCCATGAAACATATGATTTTTTGAAAGGGTTGCGGATGCTACAGGGACCAAGCCGCGAGGCAGAAAGCGGCAATGCGGACGCTTTGGTGATTTTTGTGCATGGGTATGGGGCCGACGGCAATGATCTGGTCGGATTGGGCCAAACTTTGGCACCCTATTTGCCGAACGTGAAATTTTTGGCTCCAAATGCGCCGGATCCTTGCACCAATAATCCGATGGGATTCCAATGGTTCCCGATTCCTTGGTTGGATGGATCCAGCGATGACGATGCCCAAGCCGGGGCCGAGCGCGCCTTTGAGATGTTGGATGAATATCTCGAACTCACTGCCCAAGCCGAGGGCATCGGTCCAGACCGCACCGTTCTGTTCGGCTTTTCCCAAGGTACAATGATGAGCCTACATGTAGGGTTGCGTCGTGATCCAAGCCTTGCCGGGATTGTTGGGTTTTCAGGACGGCTGTTGCAGCCCGAGCGCCTAGAGGACGAAATCGCCAGCCAGCCGCCTGTGCTTTTGGTGCATGGTCAGATCGACGATGTGGTGCCGCCCTCCTCGATGCCAGAAGCCGAAGCCGCTTTATTGGCCGCGGAAGTGCCGGTGATGACACATGAAAGCCCCGGTGTTGGTCATGGAATTGCGCCAGATGGTTTAGGCTTGGCGTTGCAGTTTATCGCGCAATCTTTGGGTGAAGACTTGGAACTAGGCGAAGACGCCTAAGCGCGCTCGTCTAGCTCAACCCAGCTTGGCAAGATGTCATTGGGCGCAGGTCGGGCGTCGTAAACGCCACGGGCAATCGCGCGCGCCAGTGCGATGCTGGCCGCATTGCCGATTTGCAGCAACAGGTTCGGATCGCTGATCGCCGGGCCATCCCCGGTTGAAACCGCAAAGACCAAATCCCCATCAAAAGGCGTGTGGCTCGGCACAATCGCGCGGGCCATGCCATCATGGGCCGCTGTTGCGACACGGCTGCATTGCGGCTTGCTTAGCGGCGCATCCGTGGCCACGATCGCAATCGTGGTATTGCTGTTTTCGGGGGGGTCCATCTTGGTGCGGGTGGCGTGTGAACCCAAGCCACTGCGCGGATCAACACCCAAGCCGCCAAATTCGCCGTCGACTTCA
>CAZBBZ010000139.1:0-7096 GCA_964489925.1 uncultured Rhodobacterales bacterium | reverse complement strand
CAATCGTGCCAATGTTGCAGTGCGGCTTATTACGCTCAAACTTTTCCTTCGCCATAGCGCGATGCTCCTGTTTTGGCGGGCGGTTTTTCTGCCCGAATTCATTGCGCGGCTGACCTATGCCCAGACATGCCAAAAATCAAGGGCGAAGTTAGGATTTTCGCGCAGTTCGTTTGCGATTGTGCTTTTCAGAGTTGTGAATTGCCGCGCACGCCTCAAGCGATCCGTCGCGACGCAGGGCGCGCGCGTTTCAAAGCGCGTTTGGAATAGATGTGTTCGGTTTCTTCTGCGATTGAGATCGAGAGCATGGACTCAAGGGTGAAATAGGCGCGCAGGATACGAAAAGCGAGGTATTCGGGAATAAACAAAATGCCTTTGACCGACCCATCCAACAGGGATGCGATCATCGCCACAATGGTCGAGGCTCCGACCAAAAGCGCCAGCACCGTTTGCCATTGTAAATGCGCGCCTGTGTCAAAGGGGGTGATGAGTTCCAATAGGCCAAAGATCAGCAGCGGCACCATCATTGCCCGTCGTCCAGAGTTGATCAGCATATATGGCAAGATCAATTTGCCGCGCATGGTCATGTCGGGGCCATAGATCAGATCGCGACAGCGTGCGGAAATATGATAGATCGAGCGGAACCAACGCATCCGTTGTTCGCGCATGTGGGCATAGGTGGCTGGAACCTCGGACACGTATTTGACCTTTGGGTCCACCACCAGTTTGTAGCCTAAACAGCCTATGCGCAGACTAATGTCTGTGTCCTCGCCGTTCATGCCTTCAACAAAGCCCCCCAAACGGCGCGGCAGTTCTGTTTGGTAAATGGCCAACATCCCCGGCACACCAACGACCCCGTTTACCGCGCCCATCGCCACTGAATAAAACCCGTGTTTGACCACAACTTCCAGATAACGCGCGCGGTCAAACATAGCGCCAAAGGGTGGCACGGGAACGCCGCCGACCACCCCGATATTGGGATTGCGAAAATGGCGCATGGATAGGCGCAGCGCTTTGGGATCAATCAGCGTATCCGCATCTACCCGCACCAGATAGTCAGTTTGGCAGGCCGCAAGCCCTGCGTTCAGCGCGTGGCTTTTACCGGGACGGCTTTCGTTGACCACTTCACCAACCGCGTGTTCAAATCCAAGCAACGTGCGTTTGGCGATGTCTTCGGTGGCATCACTAGAGTTGTTGTTCATCACCAAGACCCGCACGGAGCCGCTGTAATTTCCCGCAGCAACATCAATGGCGTTCAAGGTGGCCTCGATAATATATTCCTCGTTATGGGCCGGAATAATCACGGTAACGGGGGGCGAAAACGCGCCGCGCGCACTAAGCCGCAGTTCCGCCCGGCCAATCACATAAAAAGTCGCGAACATCACCGGCAGCACCAAGAACACCCCCGGACCGATACCGCCGAGCAAGCTAATATCGCGCAAAGCTTGGACCCACGCGAAATCTTGTGACGACACCCAGATTGCCAAACATGCCGCCAAGCCGGTTAGGATAATCACGCGCAGCAGAATTTTGAATTCTGAATATATGTTCACAATGATTGAAATGCGCGACGGCATGGCGCCGTTTTCCAGCAGCTTGAACGAAAAAATCGCGAAGCCAAAAATGCCGCTGGCGATTTCTGCGGCGTGGATTGAGATGTGGACGTCGCTCCACGACAGCACGAGGATCGACCCAATATCCATCAGCGCACAAACAATCGCAAAGGTCAGGATGCAATCGGCCCCAAAGCGAAAGCGCCGTTTGGGGCTGTCATCGCAAAAGGTCGCGAAAGATATAAAAAAGCACAACAAAAAGAGCCGCAGCGCCATGCCGTGGTTGCCCGCGTATTTCACCAACATCAGATCGTCATTGGGGAAATATGCGGCGACGCTTGGGATTTCGTTGATGGCCCACATGCCAAACAGCACCAAGAGGCTGAACATAGCCAACAGCTTGGGCGCG
Source organism: uncultured Rhodobacterales bacterium (assembly GCA_964489925.1). Taxonomy (GTDB): domain Bacteria; phylum Pseudomonadota; class Alphaproteobacteria; order Rhodobacterales; family Rhodobacteraceae; genus CAYLLD01. Next base: position 5,137 of record CAZBBZ010000139.1, on the reverse strand, counting down.
CGGTCTTGCGTGACTTGGCCTGCGAATTTTTTCGGGGCGCTGTCAACGGACCAAAACTCATGTCCTGACCTATCGCTCATAGGCCGATCCCTTCGTCGCTGACCACAAGGATCGTTTGATCGCCGCCTTCAAACAACGCCCTTAAACGCAAAAAATCGCCCAATTGGGCAACGGTTAACTCGTCGTTGTGATCTCGCCAAACAATCCACCCGGGGCCGCCCCCTCGGGATCGCACGCGCTTGTAGCTTTCTGATACAGCTCTGGAGGAGGCGACGGAAATCGTGACGCTTTTATTGGCAAGCGCGCGGTAACTGGTCCCGAGCAAGCGGTCGGGTAAGCTGGCCCTTAATAACGCAAGCGCGTTTTGCGCTTGAGTCGCATCAAGCGGCGATGACAGATTTATATCCACGCGCGGGGCGTTTCCTAAATGGGCGATCAGATTTCCAAACTCATCTGGGATTGCATCGCTGTTTTTATGCAAGCGCGCGCCGGGCTTTAGCTGTGCCATGATCGGCAATTCCGTATCGCAAGGGTTCGCTTTTTCGGAGGAGCGCAGCAGGGTTAAGCGAAGCTCATTTTCAGCCCGTTGTTTTGCGCCCGACAGATCAAGACTGCGCGCGATTTGCGTTTGCGCCGCCTCAAGCGTTTCGGAGTGGAACATTTCGCCGTTCAAACTGGCAACCAACAGATAGCGTTCGTTAGCGGCCGCACCTGTAAGGGCCATTTCAAAGTCAAACCAACCGGGCAGCAACCCGCCGGGCATTTCCGCTTGGCGATAGGTCATGTGCCATTCGTTTTGTGTCGTGAACTGCTTGGTTTGGGTGTCAGTCACAGCAGAAAACGCCGCCACGGGCCATGCGCCATTGCTGCCCAACGTGGTCCCGTCACTGACACGCACTTGCGCTTGATCCGGCAAAAGCGCTTGGGCGGTGGCATCAATTGCCGCTTCATCCAACAACAGATCGCGCGGGGTCGCGCGGGTGCGTGGCACAAAGGCTGCGTTTAGGACGTTTTGCGCCGACAGGTTATGAGCCAAGGCCAGCAAGTCTTTTTGCAGCACGTTATTTTTAAGCGCGGGCCAAATGATGCGGGCGGGATCGCCTGCCAAAGCGAAACTTGCGGAAATCGGGTCTAGGTCTTGGGCAAACACGACCGACAGCCGCGTTGTTGGCAGCATTTCAACCAACACGCCAAAATCACCGCTTGCGGAACAGGTCGCGCTTTGGGACTGACCGATGGCATGCAGAGACACATTAACTTGGCCTTGGTCCAAGTCGTCTTTTTCTAGCGAGACATGAAGATTGGTGATTTGCGCCCCGTGTGGGAGCAACACTTCTCCACGGGTTTTGCCATTGACCAAAACCGAAATAATCCCGTTCGAGGTGGCCACAAGGGTTGAGCGCAAATCGAGGTGGAGCGTGCCATAGTCAATGCTGCTCCGACTTGGCAGGCGAAAGGTCAGATCGGTTTGGTCGGGAAACTTGCGCAGAGCGCGAAATTCACTTGCGCTTGAGGGAGACAGATCAACCAGCGCTGCGCCGTTGATTTCAGCGTCAAGATAGGGGGCATCTGGTGTTTCAAACACCAAATCAACCGCGCCGTTATCTACTTTGGAAACGAGAAAGTCCACGATCGCCCCATGACGATCGAGCAAAATTTGCGCAGTGCCGGCGAGCAACACAAAGATCAGTGCAAGACCGATCAGACGCATGATCTACCTCGTTTCAAAAAAACGGTGCCCCCAATCCGTGATGGGGGCACCAACTGGTTAAGCTACAGCGGATTTTCCTTGGGCGGATAGAACGCCCGGCTTTTGATCTTGGGTCCAAGTCGACACGCAAGGGATCGCAGAAAAATCGCAACGGTCCGCATATTTGCTGCTGATTTCCAAGCTTTCGGTCAAGAGACCTTCGGCCAAGGTCATGGGTGACAGACCAAGATCAACGAAATGATCGCGGGTCACGTTCAGATCATTTTCAGCGGCTTCTTTGCGGGGGTTTTCAACAAAAGCAACCTCGGCGTTTGTGACACGCGCCACCAGACCGGCCAAGTCACGCACCCGGTGGGTTTCCGTCACTTGGTTAAAGATCAGAACCGGATCAAACGCCTTTGGCGGGTTGTCGATCGCAATTTTCAGGCAATGTACCGTGTCTTGAATGTTGATAAACGCGCGCGTCTGCCCGCCAGTGCCATGCACCGTCAAGGGATGCCCAACTGCAGCTTGTACCAAAAAGCGGTTCAGAACCGTGCCGTAGTCGCCATCATAGTCAAAGCGGTTGATTAGGCGCTCATCCATGCGGGTTTCGTCGGTCTGAGTGCCCCAAACGATGCCTTGATGCAGGTCCGAGATGCGAATGCCGTCGTTTTTGGCGTAAAACTGAAACAACAGCTGATCCATGGATTTGGTCATGTGATAGACCGAACCGGGATTAGTTGGGTAAAGGATTTTGCGATCAATCAGATCGTCGCCCTTTTCCAATTTGATGTCCAAATAGCCTTCGGGGATCGCAAGCCCATCGCCATCGTAGCCATAGACGCCCATTGTCCCCAAATGCACCACATGGATCTCGGGGTTAACCTTGGCCACGGCCACCAGCAAATTGTGGGTCGCGTTGATATTGTTGGACACCGTAAAGACTTTTTCGCTCGCCCCCTTCATCGAATAAGGTGCGGCACGTTGTTCGCCGAAGTGAATGATGGTGTCTGGCTCGTAAAAGTCGATCAGAGCTTCCATTTCGTCGTACACGCAGGCATCGACATCGCGAAATTCAATCTTGCGCCCTGATACCTCGGCCCAAGCATCAATCCGGTCTTGGATGGATGCAATCGGGGTCAAACTAGAAACACCCAGCTCACCATCGATGCGCCGCCGTGATAGATTGTCGACAATCAGGACATCATGTCCGTGACGTGACAAATGTAATGCTGTTGGCCAACCACAAAAACCGTCCCCACCAATAACGATGATACGCTTCATAACTTCCTCGCTTACTCATGTTCACAAACGCAACGCAGGAGAACACATTAGAACACAGACGCTCACCACATGAGGCGTCCCATACTCCATTCATCTACTGTGATTTGGACCGGATTAGGTACAGTTTTCGCCAAAATTTAGGCAAAACACATCACCTTACGTCACCAAATGAGGCGCGCTAACCCTTTATTCTGCAACGACAATATCGTCAGCAGCAATGGAGGTGTCCGATTTGGCATTTGAATTGGCGAAGATGTCTTCAATTTCTGACTGTGACGCGCGTTTGGCAGTTCCGTGAATAGAGGACTGCAATTCTGACTTCAGCGCGCTGATTTCTGTGTCTTCAAGCCCAGCAGCCTCAGCAGCTATGCTAAGGGCGCTGTCGACTTCGGCCTCGATATAAACCTCTAGCGCGCCACTTAGGGGCGCATCCATCAGATGGGCCGTATAACCAACCGCGATTGGGAGCGAGACATCAGGCAAATCAATGCCCCAAGCATCGCGGGTCAAGCCAACGAACTGCGAGCCACGCAACATGGCTTCGTGTCCGGTTTCGGGGCTGTGTGCGGCAAAAGACAGCGCGGAAAGTTCCGCCAGTGAATGATCTGTTTCGCTTTTGTAAGCATGGGCCATCAAGACCGCATCGGTGGCCAAATCACCTTTATGCAGCTGGGAGGTCAACCATGTTCCAATGTCTTTAGCCGAGCCGATTTTACCTTTGGCAAGGGCAACACCTATGGCGTCACGCGCTTTGGACAGGCCATTGCGTGCATTTGGATTAAGCCAAGACTCTAGGGCCGATAGTGCTGCATTATCCATTGGGGGCGTCTCACTGATATATTACCACTTTTGGCTGTGGATTGACGTGACGCTAACCCGACCTACACACAAAATCTAGTGTCATTTTGGAGCACGCGGTAAAACGATCCAAGCCACCAGCCATCCAATAGCGGTCGCTGCGGTGACAATCATCACATTGGTCGGACCAACCACATCGCCAAAAGCCTTTTGATGAAGCGCCGCCAGACCGCCCAGAAACCCTAAGAGCGTTAGAATTTGTGCCGGAAACCAAGTGGAGCCACCGCGTCGCTTAGCGGCAAGCCATATGGGACCGACGATTAAGACAACGATCAACGGCAAAAGAAAGAAAACGACCCGAAACATGGCACCCACTGTTGGTTGGTTTTGTTATCAGCGCCCACCGCGCCCGGCTTTGATATACGCAGTTGCGCAGGCTTCTTCAAACGGTCTTACGAAGGGGCGCTATCCGCCTTCGGCCGCGTCAAACGACGCTGGTTTGAGTTGGTTTTACACCTATGGGCTGCATAAATGTTACATATATTTTGTGGGACAAACCTACGATCCGTCCAGCCGTTGCGCGGCTCCACAATGCGTGGCAGAACCGAGGCGCACTCATACACGAGGACTAATATGCGCTGCCCCTTTTGCGGAAACGTAGACACTCAGGTCAAAGATAGCCGCCCAGCCGAAGACCATGTTGCTATTCGACGGCGGCGGAATTGTCCGTCTTGTGGCGGGCGCTTTACCACTTATGAGCGCGTACAACTGCGCGACCTTACGGTCGTCAAAAAGAACGGCAAGCGCGAAGAATTTGACCGCAACAAGCTGGAACGCTCGATCCGCATTGCCATGCAAAAGCGCCCGATTGAGGCGGAACGGATTGACCAGATGATTAGCGGCATTGTGCGCCGTCTGGAAAGCACGGGCGATACGGATATAGATTCGGACAGTATCGGGTCCATCGTGATGGAAACGCTGGCGCGGATTGATACGGTCGCTTATGTGCGCTTTGCCTCTGTGTATAAGAATTTCCAAGAAGCGGACGACTTTGAAAGCTTTGTTTCAGAGCTGCGTCCGATGGTTCCCGACGAAGACGACGTCTAGCGTGCGGCCGTGACAAACGCGGCTGATCTAGCGTGGATGGCGTCGGCGATTGCGTTTAGCGCGCGTGGATTGGGACGTGTTTGGCCCAACCCCAGTGTGGCTTGTCTGATTGTTGCTAAGGGTCGCCTTTTGGCGCGCGCGATCACGGCCGACAGTGGGCGCCCTCATGCGGAAACACAAGCGCTGACCCTAGCCGGACCCGCCGCGCGCGGTGCAACCGCTTATGTCACGCTAGAACCCTGCGCCCATCACGGC
>CAZBBZ010000138.1:0-7138 GCA_964489925.1 uncultured Rhodobacterales bacterium | reverse complement strand
CTTGGGACATGCGCGCGTTGATGCGGTTGGCACGATCAACAATAAAGAGCAGCAAGCCACCCAACAGTAACGCCAATATATTGACGCTGGCGATAAACACTGCGTTTTTGCGTAACTCCGCGCGCGCGTTGGCTATGCGGTTTCCTTCGCCGAAAAATACCGTGCGGGCGAATTCATCTATGCGGGGTTGATGGCTGGCAAAGGACTCAAACAGGCGTTTGATTTCAATCTTGTCGGCTGCATTGATGTTTACGACCGCTTGTTCTTCGCGCTTTAGGTGATCAAACAGTCGTGCAAGTTCATTCCTGCTATCAAAAGCGCGTAACCGTTCGCCTACGGTTCCTCGTTCCGTGAGAGCCAAGCGCGACCACAAGATATCAAAGCGTCGGTTGACTTGGCGCGCGGTTGCGCCGTTGGTGTCCATGCTGAGGGCCGCGAGGGAGCGCAAGAACAGATGATACTCCGCTTCGAGGCGTGAACTGGTCCATGCGATGTTTTCCTCATTAAGGTCTTGAAGGGAGCTAACATTGCTACGGTAAGAACTATATCCCAACCCAAGCAACACGATCATTGCAAGAATGATTGCCGCTGCGAGCAGGCGAATTTTTTGGGCCCAACGGATCTAATTCACCGTTATTTTGCTCAGCTGCCACACCAATCGCGAGTTGTAGATATTGTCCTTCAATTCCGCATGTTCGGACATTGGATAAATGACCCAAATTGGCCCTTTATCGCGCGGGGATAAAAGCTGTCCTGACATTCGGGTTGCCAAAATGACCGGGTAGTCCAGAAAATCGGAAAATGGCACTTTGACTTCGTAGTCGTTAAGCGCCGTTAAGGTGACTGTCGCGCCATCTGTAACCGAGCCCATTAGGTCAGAAAACTTGGGGCCGGAAAACGTCTTTTCGCCATCCACGAAGTCATTCGCGGTTCGGATTTCCGTTTGTTTCAGAGCGTCAAGGTCTAGCATGGTAAACCCCGTTGACGATGTTGTGGATGGTGTGTTGATATCAACGATCAAGACAGCGTCTTGACCTTGAGCCATAGCTAAATTGGCCGCGAGTAATCCTAGCGTGAGCAGGAATAGCGACAGAATTTTTCTAGGTGTGTAGGCGCGTGTGTCGTGCATGTGTGTGCTCGATATAAGAAACTATTGTATATCGATACGCAAGATTCGAGCCAAAATTTAACCGCTTTTTAACCTATTTAATTGTCAGACGCGCAACGCGATTCGCAATTTGCATTGCAAAAGGCGAATTTTTTCAAAAAATGCGAATTTTACGCGTAGATCTGCACCGAGGTTCCCGCAAGTGCGGCCATGTTCAGCAAGCCGCGCGGCGCGATTGATGGTGTTGCGATGAAGGCTTTGTTGCCCATGCCCATCAGGATCGGGCCAACTTCAATCGACCCGGCGACTGATTTCAACACGTTGCGCGCGGCGGAAGCTGCATCCACGCTGGCAAAGACCAACACGTTTGCCGCCCCTTCGATACGTGCATTTGGGAAAATGCGCTCGCGCAATTCTGGGTCCAAAGCGGCATCAGAATGCATTTCGCCTTCATAGGCAAATTCCACGCCCTTTTGATCCAGAATACGGATGGCTTCGCGCACACGCGGGCCGGAGCCCGTGTCTAGATTGCCAAATTGGGAATGCGAACAAAGGGCAACAACAGGCGTGATCCCAAAGCGCCCCACATGGCGGGCAGCACCAATCGCGATTTCCGCGATTTGTTCTGCGGTCGGCTCTGCATGAACGTGCGTATCGGCGATAAACAACGGCTGGTCTTGCAGCATGATGCTAAGCCCGCCCACAGGCGTTAGGCTGTCTTGGCCCAAAACGTCGGTGACATGGCCAAGGTGCCAAAGATACTGACCGAAGGTGCCGCATATCATCGAGTTTACTTCTTCGCGGTAAACCATTGTCGCTGCGATCACTGTGGTGTTTGTACGCAAAATGGTTTGCGCAAGCGCAGGTGTAATGCCGCGCCGTTCCATCAGTTTGTGATAGGTCATCCAATAATCGCGGTAGCGGGGATCGCTTTGCGGGTTGACCAGCTCGAAATCTACGCCCGGTTTAATTTTCAAACCCATATCATTCAGGCGGCGTTCAACGACTTCTGGGCGGCCGATCAGAACGGGGGTATCCACCGTTTCTTCGATCATCGCATTGGCGGTGCGCAGAACTCTGTGATCTTCGCCTTCCGCGAAAGCGATCCGACGGACAGAGCCGCGTGACGCTTCAAAGATGGGGCGCATAATCATCGATGTGCGTACAACCGTGCTATCGAGATGCGCGCGATATTCTGCGATATTTTCAAGCGGGCGCGTGGCCACGCCAGTTTTCATCGCCGCTTCTGCAACCGCGCCTGCAACAATAGCCAAAAGGCGCGGGTCAAAGGGTTTGGGGATCAGATAATCCGGGCCAAAGACCATGCTTTCGCCTTCATAGGCGGCAGCGGCTTCAGCGCTTGTCGATTGACGGGCCAGTTCCGCAATGCCGCTAACGCAGGCCAGTTGCATTTCATCGTTAATTTCAGTTGCGCCAACATCCAGCGCGCCGCGAAAGATGAAGGGGAAGCAAAGTACGTTGTTGACCTGATTGGGGTAGTCAGAACGCCCGGTGCAGATCAAAGCATCCGGTGCAACTTCCAATGCGTCTTCAGGCATAATTTCAGGATTTGGGTTCGCCAAGGCCATGATGATCGGCTTTTTGGCCATCTTTGCAACCATGTCCTTGGTCAAAACGCCCGGTCCGGAAAGCCCAAGAAAGAAGTCAGCACCGCCGATGACATCATCAAGCGTCGCCGGGGTGGTGCCTTGTGCAAAGTTGCGCTTTTGCTCGGTCGTATTGTTGCGGCCTTCATAAACAAGCCCAGAGCGGTCCAGTAGAAAAATATTTTCGCGTTTTACACCGAGTTTTACGAGAAGGTTCAAACAGGCGATGCCCGCAGCGCCGCCACCGGATGACACAATCTTGATGTCTGCAAATTCCTTGCCCACCACTTTTAGCGCATTGGTCGCCGCAGCCGCTGTGACGATTGCGGTGCCGTGTTGATCGTCGTGGAACACAGGGATGTTCATCTTTTCCCGGCAAATCCGCTCAACAATAAAACAATCTGGTGCTTTGATGTCTTCAAGGTTTACAGCACCAAAGGTCGGCTCGAGCGCGGTGACAATTTCTGCCAGCTTTTCGGGATCGCTTTCATTCACTTCGATATCGAAGCAATCGATATTGGCGAATTTCTTGAACAGAACCGCCTTGCCTTCCATGACGGGCTTAGAGGCCGCTGCCCCAATATTGCCTAAGCCAAGAACGGCAGTCCCGTTTGATATCACAGCCACAAGATTGCCCTTGGCCGTGTACCGTGATGCATCGGCAGGGTTCTTTTCAATTTCTGTACAAGCTTCTGCCACACCGGGGCTATAGGCCCGTGCCAGATCGCGCCCATTCGCCATAGGCTTGGTCGCGCGGATTTCTAGTTTACCGGGTTTTGGAAACTCATGGTAATCTAGCGCTGACTGACGAGCGGTATCGGTGTCTTTATTTGTCATAGTTTTTTGTGTTCTCGTACAGTTGATTGCGAGTCATTTTGCGGCAACATAGTCTGATCGTTCCTTAAGCGTAAGCCCAAACCTTTGCGCAAAGCGCGGCACCTCGTGCTGTGCTAGCCGGGGGGTCTTTAACGCATTGTTACCATCGAAAAAATATTCTTCGCTCAAATAGGTCATAAAGGCTGCGCGTGCGTCTTTTGAAAACGTGACCTGGCTTGGATTGGCGATAAAATTTGCCAGCGCCGTTTCGTCTTTGGCAACCGCTGTGAGCGGTGCAAAGCCAAAATACGATTGCCCACACAGAAGCACAGGCTTGTCAAAATAGAACGCTTGTAGCGCCACGGATGAATTGACGCTTAGCACCATTTGGCAATGGCGCATCATGTCGATTGTGCTGTTGGAATTGGCAAGGCGCAGTCGCTTTGACAGCAGCGGCTTGATCGTATCCGTCAGCCTGATCCGCGCGGAGGGATGCTCTTTGATCTTGATGTGCCACCCGGTCGGCAAGTGGTTTGCCATGCGCGCGACGATGTTCACGAAATTCTTGGCCGATCTGGTCCAGTCGGAAAATTCTGTGATCTGGCTGTCGTCTGGCACTTGCAGGGGCACAAAAATAAAGGGTTCGGTTTCATCAAACAGGGCGTCCTGCGGCGCGCCATCCCGCGCGACCCGTTCGTTCATCTCATCGCCCAATGCGCGCCAAGCTTGCGGCGCGTGATTGTTGTTTTCCATCCAGTTCAAATAGAATTGCGCATCGCGGGGTAGAGAGTTGTTCTGGTTCACCCCTTTGGCATCAAAGCAGATTTTACCCGGCAGGGGGGCAACCTCGCCATAAATCGTTTGCGCGCCCACAGCGCGGGCGGCTTGGGCCATCAGTAAGCGACGCTCTTTAAGGCCGTTCCAAACCAAGACATGGGTGATCTTATCGCGCTGCAACTTGGCCATAAGCGCGTTCACATGCGCCCGCAGCCGCGCGCGCCGGAATGCATTGCCAAGCGGAGGCTTGCCTTGGGCGGCGCGCACCCGGTTTTGTGCCGCCAGGGTCTGATCCGCGATTTTTGCAGCGATCCCGTCGTGACCGTTGGAAAAATTAACACCCAAGGGCAGGGCGATCATGCTTTCGAAATTCTCAACCTGAAGACTTAGCATGTCATAGACAGGCCACAGCGTTTGCGGCGACTTCAGGCAGAGAATCCGTGCCATTTTGGGCGTTTAGTCTTCGGCCATCGGGTTATGGCTGGTCGGGAACTCGCGGAACCACAGGTTGAAGGCCCATTTTTCGCCCGCCTCAACCGGATTGCCAGAATGCAAAGAATTCTCGGTGCGCACGATGCTATCGCCGCTGCAATTGTTAAACACCACCAAACGGCCCGGTTTCGGGGTCACTTCGAGGCCAAGCTTTGAAAAGCCTGTGCCGCCGCCTGCTTCGACCGAATTGAGGTAACACAGCGTGGTGGTGATCCGCTGACCGCCCTTTTTCATCACGCGCCGACCGGTTTCGCTCGTCACATCAAAAGCGTCGTAATGGGTGCGGTATTCCGCGCCGGGCTTATAGTGAATGACCTGAAAGCTTTCTGCATGCTCCACGGGGATGTCGAGCGTATTGGCAACTTTCTGAGCAATCTCTAGAGTTTTTTCGTTGGTGTCATGGGCGACCCAAGCGACCGAATTGGTGCGGCCCTTTGATTCAACGCCTTCTTTGCCGCCTGCAACAACCGCGCGGCTCATCTTGTCTTTGGCAAGATCAATGATCGCGGTGCAATCGGCTTGGGTGATAAAATCATCGACATAATAGACGAGCGGATCTTGGCTAAGGATATTGGCGTTTGGAACGCGATCTGGTTGTGCGGCGGTAACATTTGCGCCAGTGGCGTGCGTTGGCTGATTCATTTTGACCCCAAAAGTATAAATTCCTCTGAGGAAGTTATTAAGCCAGCTTGGTTTTAATTGCAAAAGCTGCGGTGGTCAGATGCGGGCATAAACTCGCCGATCCGCTTGGGGTATTGTGGGACGCGCTTAGCTGCGCGCGTCCTTGATCAGCGTTAGAATGTTTTTGGCCGCATCCGGGATATTGGTGCCGGGACCAAAGATCGCTTTGACGCCGCTGTCATACAAGAACTGGTAATCTTGTGCAGGGATCACGCCGCCGCAAATCACGAGGATGTCTTCAGCACCCTTGGCCTTGAGCGCTTCGACCAGCTTTGGGGCGAGCGTTTTGTGACCCGCCGCTTGCGAGGACACGCCGATCACATGCACGTCGTTGTCGATGGCGTCTTCGGCGGCTTCAGCAGGAGTTTGGAACAGGGGGCCAACGTCTACGTCAAAGCCGATGTCCGCAAACGCTGTGGCGATGACTTTTGCGCCCCGGTCGTGACCGTCTTGGCCCATTTTGACGACCAACATGCGCGGGCGACGGCCTTCTTCGGCGGCAAAGCCTTCGACGGCGGCTTGGATTGCAGCAAAGTCTTCGTCGCCCTCATAGGCGGCCCCGTAAACACCTGCCAAAGTTTTGACCTCTGCTTTATGGCGCCCGAAGGCGGTTTCCATCGCGTCTGAAATTTCGCCAACTGTTGCGCGGGCGCGGGCGGCTTCCACGGCGAGTTCTAGCAAGTTGCCCGTCCCGCTTGCCGCGGCTTGTTCAAGGGCTTTGAGCGCGGTTTCGCAGGCGGATTTGTTACGCGATGCGCGAATGGACTGGAGCCTTGCAACTTGGGCTTCGCGCACCTCGTCATTGTCGATGTCGCGCACGTCAATGTCGGGCTGTTCATCAAGGCGGAATTTATTGACACCCACGATGACTTCATCTCCGCGATCCACAGCCGCTTGGCGGCGCGCGGCGGCTTCTTCGATGCGCAATTTCGGCATGCCGGAGGCCACGGCTTTGGTCATGCCGCCCATGTCATCGACTTCTTTGATGATTTCCCAGGCCGCATCCGCAAGCTCTTTGGTCAGGCTTTCCACGTAGTAACTGCCCGCAAGCGGGTCGACCACGTTGGTCACGCCGGTTTCGTTTTGCAAAATCAACTGGGTGTTGCGCGCTATGCGGCTGGAAAAGTCGGTAGGCAGTGCGATGGCTTCGTCAAAACTGTTGGTGTGCAAAGATTGCGTGCCGCCCAAAACCGCGCTCATCGCCTCGTAAGCGGTGCGCACGATGTTGTTGTAGGGGTCTTGTTCTTGCAAGCTGACGCCAGAGGTTTGGCAATGGGTGCGCAACATGCTGGATTGGGGTTTCTTGGGCTCAAACTCGGACATGATGCGATGCCAGAGCAGACGGGCGGCGCGCAGTTTGGCGGCCTCCACGAAGAAATTCATACCGATGGCGAAAAAGAACGACAGGCGGGGGGCGAAGGCGTCCACATCCATGCCGCGCGCCAGCGCCGCTTTCACGTATTCCTTGCCGTCCGCCAAGGTGAAGGCCAGTTCTTGCACCAGCGTCGCGCCCGCTTCTTGCATGTGATAGCCAGAGATCGAGATCGAGTTGAAGCGCGGCATTTCTTTTGACGTGTATTCGATGATATCCGAAACGATCCGCATGGATGGCTCTGGCGGATAGATATAGGTGTTGCGCACCATAAACTCTTTGAGG
>CAZBBZ010000137.1:0-7208 GCA_964489925.1 uncultured Rhodobacterales bacterium | reverse complement strand
GCGCGCGGCCATCCACGACGATCAGGTCAAAGTGACCCTTTGGAAAGGCGGTGATGGCCTTGGCATAGGCTTCAAACGACATGTCTTTGTAAGGGGCGAGGCCGGATGGGTAATCGCCGGGCGCTTTTGCTTCGGGTTCAATCAGATGCAGCGACAGGGACGGGTCGCGATCGCTGAGATGGGCGAGTTGATCTTTGGCGCGCTCAAACCAAGCCGCGTCATGTTCAATCGACACAATTTCTCCTGCGCGCGCGCACCAATAAACGGTGGAGCCCCCCATGCCCCATTCCAACACTTTGGAGGTAGGTTTCAGGGTCTTGGACAGAAATTCAATCGCTGCAAAATTCATCCACGGCAGACCATGATTAAGCGGTGAGACCCCTTTAGCGCGCGAAGCGATCCAAGTGTCGCGCAGAGGTTCAAATTCTGGGTAGCGTTCCAGAAATGCGTCCCAAATATGGGCTGATGTTGCGGTTTTGCCTTTGCGGATGCGGGTATAAAGCAGCTCGTGCAGCTCGTTTAGATAGGTGATGTCCATATCCACACGCTCGCCAAACGGATTGTCCAAAGCGGCGGCATCAACTTGATCCCGGCGGGGCTTTGTCAGCGTTTGGTGAAGCCGTTTTACAAGGTTTTTCATCACAAAGGCCTTTTAGATGTATTGCGTAATTGAACGAGCAAGTCGGCGTGAAATCGAACGTAAAGGGCGGGGTAGACCCCCTTTTACACATCCGTAGTGGTAATCGTAATTCGCGTCCATGCGATTTATTAACGTGACTGGTTGGCGGGTAAAATTTGCGCCTGTTTTGATTTTGCCTTGCACCTTGGCGGGCATGAGGCCAAAGCCAATGCGGGCTAATTAGCCGTGGCGCATAGAGGCGCGCAAACAAGAGAGGATCGGGTTGAACAGCGACACGCAAATCAACGGCAATGTGCCAAAAGTCGACTGGCGCGCAGAGCTGGCCCGCCCCCGTTTGCAGCGGTTTGTTTTGGGCTTTGACAAAGCGCTGGCGCGCGATGGCAAAGATGCCAACCAGATAATGGACGAATTTTGGCGCGCGGTTGGGCGCGGCGATTTATCGCGCGCCTATGGTTTGTATCGAGAGATTGACGTGGCGCGTCCTTGGGGTGCGCGCATGCCGTTTGCGAATTTTTACCGCCGCGCGCGCAAGGCCCTGACCTATAGTTTCGCGCCTTTTGAAAGCGGGCTTCATCAGCGCGATGCGGGGCTTGCGGCACGCGATCTCAGCGATGATACGCGCCCTTTGCGCATCGCCTATGTCCTGCACAACGCGCGCCCTTTTAATTCAGGCGGCTATGCCAGTCGCGCCGAAGGGGTTGCGCGCGGTCTGGCAGCACTTGGGGCGGAACTTCACATAGTGACGCGCCCCGGTTTTCCGGATGATACGCAAAAACAAGACAGCCCCCCTGCCCCCCATGAGGTCATTGACGGGCTAAACTATCACCGCATGGCCGCGCCCGCACTGTGGAGCCGCCCTGACCCGGTTTATATGATGGATGCGGTGGCCCCGATCAAAGCTTTGCTTTCGGAGTTGAAACCGGATGTGGTGCTAGCAGCGTCAAACTATTTGACCGCGCGCCCGGCCCAAATTGCCGCCTATCAGTTGGGATTGCCCTTTGTTTATGAGGTGCGTGGCTTTTGGGAAGTGACGTTTATGTCCAAGAAGGCGGGATACCGGAAATCTCGGTCCTATTGGTACAAGCGCCACGCCGAGGCGCAGACTGCGCGCGCCAGTGATCTGGTATTTACGCTGACAAACGCCATGAAAGCAGAGTTGGTGGAGCGGGATGTGCCAAGCGATCTGATCCGGCTTGCGCCAAATTCTGTGAACCCGGATGTGTTTGAAGCGCGCGCGCGGGATGATGATTTGGCGCATAAGTTGGGTATTCCAAGCGGCGTGCCGGTGATTGGTTATATCGGGACATTCGCGGATTACGAGGGGCTAGAGCTGCTGGCGGATGCTTGTGCGCTGTTGGCCGATGAGGGCGTTGATTTCCGGCTGCTCATGGTGGGCAGCGAAAAGACTGAAGCGGCCGGAGGCTTGGGGCCAATTACGCGCTATGTGCAAAAGCAAGCGGACAAAAGCGGCTTTACCGATAAGCTGATTATGCCCGGACGTGTGCCTCATGATATGACGCCGAGTTATTACAGTTTGATCGACGTGGTGACGCTGCCGCGCTATCGCAAGCCGGTGACTGAAATGGTGTCTCCGATTAAACCCTTTGAAGCCATGGCCATGAGCAAATGTTTACTGGTGTCCGGCGTGGCGGCTTTGGCAGAAATTGTTGAACAGGGTCAGAGCGAGGACGGGCAAACCGGGTTTGTGTTTGAGCCTGATGACAAGCACGCCTTGAAAGACGCGCTAAAGCCCTTGTTGCGTGATCCCGAATTGCGGGCGGCCACGGGTGCGCGGGCGCGTGAATGGGTGACGGCGAACCGGTCATGGTCCTTGACGACGCGCAACATGCTCAGCGGTATCAACGAGGTTGTGGCCGCGCATCATGCAAAACCACACTCCGAAACATCTTAGGGGCGGATTGGCGGCATGTTCCTGTTTGTCTGCAACGAAACCGCCTATCTGCTGAACGAAACCCGCTGGGCGATTAGCTCGCTGGCGGCATATGAGCCGGACACGCCGGTGCGCCTTGTTCTGTTTGACAGCACGGGGCGCTATGACGCGCAAATTATGGGCTGGCACCCAAATTTGACAATTTCGCATTTCAAGCCGAGCGTTCCGATTGATCGGGACAAGCCCGGTTACTTTTTCAGCTACAAAGCCTTGGTGTTTGAAGAGGCGCTGCAATCGACCGATCAGGACATCATCTTTTTGGATGGCGATATCATTGTGCGGGATCGTTTGATGCCGATTTTTGATGCGATGGGGACGGCGGATATGGCGATCCGCTATCGCCCGTCGATTGATCTGGTGGGTCCGATGGGCTCGGTCGGGGCGGCGCGGTTTAATGCGGGGGTGATTGCTTTACGTAACTCGCCGCGCACCAAGGCTTATATGAGCAAGGTGCGGGCGTTGATCATTGAACATCTGAATGCGGATGGGGCGGCGCAATCAAGCGGGGCGGCGATCACCGGGATTGACCAAGAAGCGCTTTGGATCGCGTTTGAAGATATGGGCGATGAGATCGCGCTTTACCCGCTGCCTGATCGTTACAACGATTCCTATTTTTGGCCTGATGCAGCGCTTTGGCATGCGAAGGGAACCGCGCGGCAACACCCGATTTACCTTGCGGCGGCAAAGTCGTTGAGCCCCGGTCTGTTTGGTGCGGCGTTTGGGCGTTTGCTCTTGGGTCTGCGGCTGTCCAAACGGGGGCGTTTGGCAGGGCGCGCAGCTATGGCGCGGGAGCAGTTGCGCGGCGCGGCTTTTGCGCTTTCGGGCGAAGAAATCGCGTCCGCTGTTGGCCGCGTGAACGGGGGCGCATTGGTGTCATTTTCCAGCGATTTTCTTTTGGCGAACCCTGAGTTGCAAAAGTCTGCCAAGTCCACCGCTTGCTTTGACTGGGACCCAACTGCGTTTCATGCCAATCAAGCAGAACTTGCGCACGCTGGTGTCGTCCATGAGTTTTGTCTGACGCCCGCGGCAGTTGATTTGTCATCGGCCGATTTGGTTTTAAGCGATACAGATCAGGTGGCGCTTGCCCCAAATGTCATCGCGCGCGTTCTGACCACCGAGCAGCGTTTTCAGGATACCAACACGCTGTTACGGCTAATGCGCGCGCGTGCGCGTCAAGCGTGACCCGATGGCTTGCTTGCCGCCCCGGTTTGGGCATAGATGAACCAAAGGCGATTTCGATCAGAAAAGAGCACCGCTGCAATGCCCCCGGGATTTACCCACAATGCATAGTAATTTAGTCCCCAATTTAGTGACCTATCTAAAAGACGTGGAAGCCACCTATTTGGGGTCCAAAGCGTCGGTCGCGGGTGCTGGTGCCAAGCCCATGCTGCAAGGCGGTATGAACTGGTTGGCTTGTTTCAATCTTCGCAGTTTAATCCGCCGCGCAGAGCGGGTTGGCTCAAAAAGTGCGACGGCTGAAGATGGGGAAGCCCTGCTTGGGCGCGCGTTTTATTCCTATCGTGTTTTACGCTCTACCGTGCCGTTGCGCGGGCATCATGCAGAGCTGGCGGATGCGATGAATGAGATCGGGCAGCGCTTGTTTGGCGATCGCGCAAACCCAGAGCGCCAAGCGCTTGGGGCGACGTTGATTATTTGCGCCGCTGACCCGAAAACCATCGTGAATAGCGCGGAACTGGATGCTTTGGCCGCCTGTCTGCCCAGCAAGCACCAGTATCTTTTAGGGATCGAAGGCTTGGGCGCACGCGCGCTTCTAGCAGCTGATACAAGTAGCGCGCCTGCCACGCACCGCTTGGGCCATGTGGCTTATTTGGTGGCGATGACCCTGCCCTATAAGGCGTCTGGTTACAGCAGTCGCACCCAAGGCGTGGCGCGTGCTTTTTCGTCCAATGGGGTGCCGATTGATGTGGTCAGTCGGCCCGGCTTTCCGTCAGATGCTAAACTTCGCAGGCTGACCAAAAAGGTGCCGGAAACCCACGTTCATAACGATGTGACCTATCACCGGATTTTCAAACCCGCCAATAATCGGCGCAGCTTTACGACCTATGCGCGCCAAGCGGCGGATGCCTTTGAAACCAAGCTGCGCGCTTTGCAGCCCGGTCATGTGATTGCCGCGTCCAACTTTCGCAACAGCTTGCCCGCCTTGGCAGCCACGCGGCGCTTGGGGGTGCCCTTTACCTATGAGGTGCGGGGCATGTGGGAATTGACGCGCGCCTCGGAAAACCCCGGTTTTGAAAACACCCGCCTCTTTGCCGCGCAACAAGCGCTCGAAAGTTTTGTGTGCTGTCATGCGGATCGCGTTTTGACCCTGACCGAACCGATGCTCGAAGATTTGGTGGCCCGGGGTGTGGCGCGTGATAAAATTGCGCTGATGCCCAATGGGGTCAGCCCGCAGATGATGGAAACCGCGCCGCGCGAAGCGGATTTGGCCGCCGAGCTAGGTATTCCAGATGGGCGCGTGGTGATTGGGTATGGGGGGGCGTTTAAGGAATACGAAGGCTTGCCCGATCTGGCCCAAGCAACGGCTAATCTGGCCGCCAAGGGCCATGATGTTTGCCTGCTGGTTTTGGGCGCGGAAAAATCCGATCCACTGACCGGCACGCCGATTACGGATGATTTGCGCGCAGCGTTTGAAGATGCGGGGGCGGCGGATCGCTTGATCCTGACCGGGCGCGTGCCGTTTAGGGACATGCGCCGTTATTATGCGCTGATGGATATTTGCCCGATCACACGGCGCGCCTATGCGGTCAGTCAGATGGTATCGCCCATCAAGCCTGTTGAAGTGCTGGCCCAAGGCAAGGCGGTGATTTTGTCGGATGTGGATGCCATGAGCTATTTTGCGCAAAACGAAACGACCGCGTTGCGGTTTGCAGCCGGAGATGTCGCGGACCTTGAAGAGGCGTTGATGAAATTTATCCAAAGCCCAGAGTTACGGCAGGAATTTGGAAAACGTGGGCGGGAGTTCGTGGAAACCAGCTTGCAATGGCCGCAAATTTGCGCGCGGGCGGCCACGCATATCGGGTTGGAGGCATCGCATTCCCATGACCATTAAGAGCTTTGTCATCAATCTGGATCGCCGCCCCGATCGACTGACCTATATGGCCGATCAGTTGGATCGGTTGGGCATGCCGTGGGAGCGGATCAGTGCGCTCGACAAAGATACGGCCAGCGACGCTGAAATCGCGCAAGAGGTCAAGCTGAGCGGGCATCGTATTCGCATGGGGCGGGGCAGCCAATGTTGCGCGATCACGAATTTTCGGATTTTTCGCCATATGATCGAGGCGGATTTGCCTGCGGCCCTGATTTTGCAAGACGATGTGGAATTGGCGCCGGAAATCACCGATTTTGTGGCTGATTTGAGCTGGCTGCCCAAAGGGGTCGGGCTGGTGCAGTTCGAAAAATTTGGGCGCAAGTCGTCGCGCCGATTGGCCACGAAGCTGGCAACGGTGATGCCGTGCCCGGACCGCGCGCTGTATAAGTTGCATTCGCGCACAGCCGGGGCTGGGTGTTTTTTGATCACGCAGGACGCGGCGCGGATTATTTTGGAACAAAAGCCGCTTTTGGATATGCCGATTGACCATTTTCTGTTCAGCCCCAATGTGTCGCCGCTGTTTGATCAGTTGGGCGTGGCGATTGTGGCCCCTGCACTGGCACGGCAAAAGATGGAAGAAATTGCATCGGATATTTCTGCAGAGCGCGCGCGGAGCAAATCTCTGACAGGGCGGATGAAGCGGTTTTATTGGGAAGTTAATCGCCTGCCCGGGCAGTTATTGCACTACGTCAAGGGTGCGCGAAGTGTTGAGTTTGGGTTTGATGCGGGTAACAAAACGCTGGCCAAGACGGGCGGCAGTTCAGGCGGTCATGACCTTTAGGTCGATTGGATTTCGTGCAGACCGCTGAAGACACCGGGCTTGGCCAAAAGCTCTTCGTGGGTGCCAAGTTCTACCAAACGGCCCGCTTGTAGCACGGCCAGACGATCCGCGTTGCGAAGGGTCGAAAGGCGGTGCGCGATCACGAGTGCTGTGCGGTTCTGGCGCAATTCTTCAAAGGCGGTTTGCACTTGTTTTTCTGATTCTGAATCGAGCGCTGAGGTTGCTTCGTCAAACAGGACAATCGGTGCATCCTTCAGCAGCGCGCGGGCAATCGCGACGCGTTGGCGTTGGCCACCTGACAAACGCGCACCGCCCTCACCCACATCTGCATCCAGACCGCCGGGCAGCTTGTCGAGGAACTCATCCACACAAGCCGAGCGAACGGCGCGCATCAGCTCTGCCTCTGACGCCTCGGGGCGGGCCATCATAATGTTTTCGCGGATTGTGCCTAAGAACAGAAACGGATGCTGGCCAACGGAGGTGATGGAATGACGCAGGTCTTTGACCTTTAGGCCTGCGATATCTTGGCCATCAATTTTGATCGCCCCAGAATTGGGTAAATAAAAGCGCATCATCAGATTGAACAGTGTGGTTTTGCCCGACCCAGAGGGGCCGACAATGGCCATAAATTCACCGGGGCGAATATCGAGCGTAAAGTCATCAAGCGCGGGGGCCGCATCATAGGCGAAGGTCACATTGGAAAATGAAACCGCGCCCGGTCCCGGCA
>CAZBBZ010000136.1:5549-7319 GCA_964489925.1 uncultured Rhodobacterales bacterium | reverse complement strand
TTTCGCACAAGGGCTGCCGGGCTGAAGCAAAGACCCCACTTCTGCGGTGTCACTTTCCAAAAGTCCGTCAAAGGGCGCGGTGATTTTTAGCCGCTCTAGCTCTTTTTCGGCTTGCTCAACCGCTGCGCGCGCGGTTTCGAGTTGCGCGACACGGGCAATCGCCGTGGTTTCCGCCGTAAACCCGCGCTCTGCGAGCGAGGAGGCGGCGCTGTTATTGGCTTCGGCTTCGGCCAAACGCGCGTTGGCTTCGATCAAACGGGCATTGCGCGTGCCAACGTCCAACTCGCACATCGGCGCGCCTTTTTTGACGACTGTGCCTTTGGGCAAGGGCTCTGAAATCACCAGCCCTGTGGTTTCCGCGCGCACGTCCACATTACGCGCGGCTTCCGTGCGTCCGCGCAAAACGATGCCCGAGGCAACCTCTTGCGCAATAGAGCGCATAGTCACGACGTTAACCGGCGCGCCTGTCGGGGTCGGGTTGCCTGTTGGTTGGATCGGGGTGGTGGCGATTGTATCGTCAGCATTGGCAAATGCGGTGATCCAATCGCGTTTCATGATGAAAACGAACAGCAAAGCCGCAACGACGAGCGAGGTTACAAAGGGGGCGAGGCGCATAAGAACTCCCGTTTCGGGCGGAATTGCCAACCGATCTGCTGTTTTAGCTAGTCGGAGAGCGCGGCCCAATCAACTGCGAATTGAGGTTCTGCGCCAATCAGCTTTGATCACGGCAACGAGTTGAGCGCATTTTAGGGCAAAATACAAATTTTCAGCACAGTTGGGCAAAGCTATTGGCAATTCCAGCGCGCTCGGAGTAGGGTCCGCGGCGCGTTCCAAGGAGGCCTAGGCGTTGTCAGAGACTGATTCCTTTGTAGAAGAAGTAACCGAAGAAATGCGGCGCGACCGCTTGTTTGGTTTTTTCAAGAAGTGGGGCTGGCTGATTGCTTTGGCCTTGTTGCTGATCATTGGCGGCGCAATTTTCAACGAATGGCGCAAAGGCAGTGTGCAAGCAGGTCGCGAAGCTGCGGGTGATGCTTTGCTGAGTGCAATTGGGCAAGACACACCGCAAGCGCGCGCAACCGCATTGGCACCCTTGAGCGATGCAGAACAAGGCGCGCAATTGGCGCGGTTGGGTCATGCGGCGGCTTTGGCCGAAGCGGACCAAGACGCCGAAGCCCTTGCCGTTTATGATGAAATAGCCGCGGATGTGACGTTATCGGACACTTACCGCGATCTCGCGCGACTTAAGTCGCTTATGCTAAAACCGGGTGCGGCAGATGCCGATCAGGTGCTAGAATTGTTGATCGAGCCGGGACGCCCGTTCCGACTGCTTGCCCTAGAGCTGCGCTCGCAAATTCACATTGCAAATGGGGACACCGATGCCGCCCTTGCTGATTTGACGTCAATCCTAGAGGCGCCGATGACCTCGCCAGAGTTGCGACAGCGCGCACAACAAATGACGATTGTGTTGGGTGGCGAAGTCCCCAATTCCCCTGTACAACTCTCGACAGAGGAAAATGGGTGAGGTCCTATTGCCAATGGATAGGCGCATTGTGAACTTCCGAACTGTATTGCCCGCATTGTTGCTGGCGCTAACGGCATGTTCGACCGATGAAGTGGTGCTTGAAGGCGAACGCGAGCCTGTACGGGTTGCAAATGCCGATCTAACAGGCGCGCTTGAAACCGATGCTCCACGCGTCGGGTTTGCGGCTCCAAGTCTGAACGAAAATTGGCCCCATCAAAACGGAAGCCCGACGCAAGCCGCATCTCATG
>CAZBBZ010000136.1:0-5539 GCA_964489925.1 uncultured Rhodobacterales bacterium | reverse complement strand
TGACGCAAATTTGGGGCGCGGATCTTGGTGACGGTGGATCGCGCAGCGCGCAGATCACGTCCAGCGCGATTGTGGCTGACGATCATGTGTTTGCTATGGATGCAACCGGGTCTGTGTCTGCCTTTACCCTTGAAGGCGCGCTTGTCTGGCGCATTGATTTGGCTCCGCCGAACGAAGGGCGCGCTGACGGGTTTGGCGGCGGCTTGACCTTTGGCAAGGACACGCTGATTGCCACCAGCGGCTTTGCCAAAGTGGTCGCGATTGACCCTGAAAATGGTGATATCCTTTGGGAACAGGCGCTTGATGCCCCGGCACGTGCGCCGGGTGTTGTTAGCGGTGGCCGCGTCTTTGTCGTGGCACGCGACAACCAAGCCTATGCGATTGATCTGAAAAACGGGCGTATTCGCTGGCGTCTTGAAGGGATCGAAACCGAAACTGGCATGCTTGGTGGGGCGGCCCCTGCTGTTTCAAGAGGCGTGGTGGTGATCCCCTTCGGGTCCGGCGAAGTGGTTGGCGCCTTGGTGCGCAACGGCCGCCGGGTTTGGACCAGCCTTTTGTCGGGCGGGCGACGCGGCACGGTGCGCTCGCGCATTGACGATATCACGGGTGATCCGGTGATTAGTGGCAACACGGTTTATGTGGCCAATCAAAGTGGCCGCTTTGTATCCCTTGATCGCAGTTCTGGCGCGCGCAACTGGTCCTTGAACGAAGGCACGATGGGTCCGGTTTTACCAGCAGGCAATTCGGTTTATTTCGTCAATGACTTGGGCCAGCTAAAGCGGGTTAATCGGCAATCTGGCAAAACCACATGGTCGGTGCAACTGCCGCAGTATTCGAACGAAAAACGTGCGGAAGTCTTTGCCTATTCCGGGCCATTGCTGGTGGGGGGTCGCGTGATTGTGGGCGCACCGGGGGCAGGGCTGTTAAGCTTTGATCCAGCGTCCGGTGAAGCGCTTGGTGCCATTGGTGGACCCGAAACTGGCTATGTCGGTCAGCCAACGGTTGCCAGAGGCACGATCTTTTTTGTGACCCCTGATGGGCAGTTGGTTGCGTTTCGCTGATCTGACCGCTATGGCCTCGCGCCTAGTGCGCGCTTTAGGCTAAATCACATGTCGTCTTTCACTTTGGCCATCATCGGTCGCCCGAACGTGGGCAAATCAACCTTGTTCAACAAGCTTGTTGGCAAGCGGTTGGCGCTTGTGGATGACCAACCCGGCGTAACCCGCGATCTGCGCGAAGGCGAGGGCAAGCTTGGCCCGCTGCGCTTTCAGGTGGTGGATACTGCCGGGTTAGAGGATGCCAAAGACCAATCTCTGCAAGGGCGCATGCGCGCGCTCACTGAACGGGCGATTGCGCAAGCGGATATCGTGATGTTTATGATTGATGCGCGCACAGGGCTAACCCCCGTGGATAGTGACGTGGCCGATCTGCTGCGCCGCCAAAGCAAGCCGGTGATCTTGGTTGCAAACAAGGCCGAAGGGCGCGCGGGCGAAAGCGGGTATTTAGAGGCATTTTCCCTTGGCATGGGCGATCCGGTGTCTCTGTCCGCAGAACACGGCGAAGGGTTTG
Organism: uncultured Rhodobacterales bacterium; assembly: GCA_964489925.1. GTDB lineage: Bacteria > Pseudomonadota > Alphaproteobacteria > Rhodobacterales > Rhodobacteraceae > CAYLLD01. The sequence continues at coordinate 3,970 of CAZBBZ010000136.1, read as the reverse complement.
AGGACCTGCTGCGCGCGCTCATGGAGTTTGACGAGACCTTTGAAGGCCCGGATGAAGCGATCACGGACATTGATGTTGAAGATGTCGATGATTTGGACTCGCGCCCCTTGCGTGTTGCCGTTGTAGGCCGTCCCAATGCGGGTAAATCCACGCTAATCAATGCGATTGTCGGCGAAGAACGCTTGCTGACCGGGCCAGAGGCGGGGATCACGCGGGATGCAATTTCGGTTGATTTGAACTGGAATGGCCGCGCTGTGCGCATGTTTGACACTGCCGGAATGCGCAAAAAGGCGAAGGTGCAAGAAAAGCTCGAAAAGCTGTCTGTGGCTGATGGCTTGCGCGCGGTGCGCTTTGCCGAAGTTGTGGTCGTTCTTTTGGACGCGGACACCAGCTTTGAAACCCAAGATTTGCGAATAGCTGATTTGGCAGAGCGCGAAGGGCGCGCGGTCGTCATCGCGCTGAACAAATGGGATAAGGTTGAGGACAAAAAAGAAGCCTTGGCCGAAGCCAAAGAAAAGCTCGACCGTCTGTTGCCGCAGTTGCGCGGCGTGCGGCTTGTGACGTTGTCGGCTTTAACTGGCAAAGGGCTGGGCCGATTGCACGACGCGATCCTTCAAACTTGTGAAATTTGGAGCACGCGTATTGCCACAGGCCCGCTGAACACTTGGCTGGCGGAAATGATTTCCCACCATCCGCCCCCCGCACCAAGCGGGCGGCGCATCAAGATGCGTTACATGACCCAAGCCAAAACGCGCCCGCCGGGGTTTATCGTGATGTGTTCGATCCCCGATGGGGTGCCGGAATCCTACAAGCGCTATCTTGTTAACGGGATGCGCGAGGATTTTAACATGCCCGGCGTGCCGATCCGTCTGTCCTTGCGCAAACAAGACAATCCTTTTGCCAATAAAAAAGAGCGGCGCGTCACCACCAAGCTGCGCAAAGAAGAACGGCGACCGCGACGCAGAGACTAGGCGCGACTAAAGGCAGGCGGGATTAAGCCGCGCAAAAACTAAACCCAAATCTAATGTGCGCATATGACGGCGAAACCTTAACGTGTTGCGCTGCTATTTAAGCGCGCCTATCCTCGCCGAAGAATTCTATTGTTTGCTATACTGCAAGTGCGGAGGAAATTATGCGAAAAATACTTATCTTGGGAACGGCTTGTCTGGGTCTAACGGCCTGCGGTGGCGGCGGTACGGCGATGCAGGAAGAAGCGGAGATTGCGCCAGACGTACTTGAGACGGCAGAAACTTTCCCAAACGGAAGCGTCTTGGCCTATGCCTACAACCAACCGATTATAAACGGCGCGAATATTCTAGAGTTTGATGCAATCATTATAGCGCCCGATGGGACGCAGGGCCAAGCGCTTGCGGCGATTTTGTCGGTAAGCGACAGCGATGCGGGGTTAACCTACAACGAAACAGAGACCGGAAATCCAAATATTTATTCTGTCAACGCTACCGGGACTGATGCGGACGGAAATGTGATTGATGCGACCTATGACGGTATCATTCTTGCGGGTGATGCGGGTTATGTCAGTCAGAACCAAATCAGCGTGAATGGGACAGATGGTATTTGGGCCACCGACGGCAGTTCGCCTTTTGGTAACACACCGGGAACTGCGACTTATAGCGGGGTTTTGACAATGGGGTCGGCACAGTCCGGCATAAATTTTGTGACAGAATCTGGAACTTTCAATCTTGCCGTTAACTTTGAAAACCAGAGCGCAAGCATGATCGGCACGACGGCAACCGGCAGCGTAAATGCCCCAAGCTTAGAGCTTACGAACAATAGTATTCAAGCGGCGATGACAGGGGATGCAACACTGAGCTTGCAAGGCAGCGGCGATGTAGCTGCCTCGACCTTTGGTTACTTTGCCGGAAATGACGGGGCAGGGGTGCACGGTCTTGCCCAAGAAATAGATCAAGGCAATGCGCCTATTTCGGCAATGTTTTACGGCGAACGCAACTAAGCCTTTAGGCCCCCAAAACGCTACCCTAGCGCGCAGTAAATTTCTGTGCGCAGGGCCGCTTCATCCGTGTCGCCCGGATCATCTAGGTAAATTTCCCAAACTGGCATCTGCCCGTTCAGGTTGTTGTCCTTGATGTGCCCCCAAAGCGCTTGATGGGTGGCCCCAAGCCCGGAATAAGCGCCAATATGCGTGGTGTGCATGGCATCCCCGGCGGGGATCGTGGCGGCTAAGATGTCGCCGGAAGCCTTGGCCGCGTCTTCTGCTGAGACAAGCACCGCACCGCGAAATGTCATTTCAGGTCCGTTTGGCATCGCGACGTAAAGCGACATAGGCATGGAAAGCGGCGTGATCCCTTGTTGGCCCACAAACCCAAAAACCGCGCCAAAGGCCGCGCCCATATTTTCGGCGATGTCTTTATATTCGCAGGTTTTTTCGACGTAGAGATAGTGCTGCGTATCAAAGGTTTTGCGTTCAAATGCCATTGCGTGTGGCTCCCTGAGAGTTTGATTTTGAAGGGAGGGTAACATGGGGATGTGTCGAGTTCAAAACCCCTCGTTTGCCGCTAGCGTTGCAAAATTTCCGAATTTTTGGGAAGCTCTAGTCACTTTCAAAAGCATATTTCAGGGGATTTGTAATGAAGATCATGAATTGGAATATCGAATGGATGAACAATTGGTTTTCCGGGAATGACAATCCTACTTGGGGCAGCAATAGCCTGTCAGAGGCAGACGCCCGAACCTGCGCACAGAAAGTCACGTCGATTATAAACAGCGTCGGCCCGGATTTGCTTTGTATCCAAGAAGGGCCGAGCGCCATGGCTGAGATGGACCTTTTTATGGATGAATTTCTTAGTTCGGATGGAAGTCCTGACTACGAGGCAATCATCGGTTCGGATGGCGGTGCGCAAAAACTTTATGTGTTGCGTCGGCTGAACGGGGCTTTCACGGCGATGGAGCGCGCGCGCGATCCGCAAACAGAAGCCTTGGCCGAGCTTTGGGATGCAGATGTGAACGGAGACATGCTGCTTGAGGGCTATGATTTCACGCGCTTGCCCTTGGTGGTGGACGTGGACCCACATGGCAGCGCGCCGATCCGCGTGGTGGTGCTGCATACGAAATCGAAGTTCGTTCAATTTGGCCGATCCAAATGGAACGATCCAAACCGCCGCCAAGAATTTGTGGTGCAAGCGCTTGAAGCGCGCCGCCGGATATCCGCAGAAGGCTTTCGATTGCGCACCTATTTGGACGAGTTGGTGGCCGATGATCCAGACACCCGCATTGTTGTGACGGGCGATTGGAACGACGGGCCGGGGCGGGATTTGTTTGAACGCAGCTATTTGACCCATAATGTGGCGGATATTGTTCTGGGCTCCACGTTCACACCAGCGCTGATTTTTGAAAACCCGCTTCTAAAGTTCGTGTCTGGCCCTGCGCTTTTCACCGCGCGGTTCGACGACTTTGTTGATGAAATAGATGACCGCCCGCTGTTGCTTGATCATTTTGCTGTGTCCCCCGCGTTGCGAAACTGGGTGGAACATGCAGAAATTGCACATGATCCGTTTGAGGACCAACTAGATGGCAGCGGGGCGCGTCGGCCCCAAAGGGCAAGCGATCATCGACCCATTGTTATGGACCTTGGCGCCCCGCTGACGGGGTAGTGAGACCGCCAAACAAAAAAGGGCGGGAAAAATCCCCGCCCTTTGCAATCAACAGAACTGATCCAAAAAATCAGTTCTTAGCTTTATCAACCATCTTACCAGCAGAAATCCACGGCATCATAGCGCGTAGTTTTTCGCCAACTTCTTCGATCTGGTGCGCGTCGTTGTTGCGGCGCGTCGCTTTGAAGAATGGCTGGCCAACAGCGTTTTCCTGCATGAAGTCACGCACGAATTTGCCGTTTTGAATGTCGGTCAGAACCGCTTTCATCTTTGCCTTGGTCTCGTCGTAAGGCAGGATGCGCGGACCAGAGACATATTCGCCATATTCCGCAGTGTTCGAG
>CAZBBZ010000135.1:0-7329 GCA_964489925.1 uncultured Rhodobacterales bacterium | reverse complement strand
TTTTGATACTTGTCTAGGACAAATTTTGCAACAAATTTACCATTTCATAGGCAACGAATTGAGACACCATGTATGAAAGGCAACAGTCGAAGGCTGGTTTTTTTTGAGTGATGCGTATTATTCGGTGGAATCCTGCTTACTGCGCGGAAAACAAAAGGAAATTCCAGAAAAACTCTGTGCAAATCCGTGGCCAATGTGGCGCAAATCAATTGGCCCGACCTATGGATTTCCTACGCTAACTGAATACTTAGACCCAACAGGGCTGCAAATCAGCGACGTATTAATGTCGCACGTTGCGCCCGTTAGTTGGTTGCGAACAGATCGTTTAACTCGCGACCAATTTCTTCGGCGACCGGGTTACTTAGCATCGTTACATGATCGCACTTCTTGTTGATCACTGTCAGTTCGCCAGTCGTCAGTTTATCCCAACCAAGTTTGTCGCCGGCGGCTAAAAATGCCAAGCTGGCCAGTGACGCGCGATAAAGCACGATGTCGAAATCTACGACCTCGGCTTCAAATTTTGTCATGGCTTCGACGGTTAAAAGCACCATTCGCTGAGAAGCTTGCGTTTCATCAACGACTTCGCCTTCTTCAATCTTTTTTAGGGCTTCTTGGCCAATTTTGCGATTTTTGCGCGATGCCAGATACCGACTCAACCAATTGAATGCGAAAGAGGGCGACCATTTTCGTGCCAGCCACAGTTTTTCTAGCAAACTTGGGTTTTTACCAATGAATTCAGCGGGCAAGCAGTCAAGAAAAATCAGTGGTTCGAAGTCTTCACCAATTGCCTTTAGACGACGCCCCAATTCAATGGCGATGACGCCACCGGCCGAATAGCCGATAAAACGATACGGCCCTTTGGGTTGATGTTGGCGAATAGCGTTGAAAAAGAGTTCTGTGGTTTCTTCAACTGATGCAGCCGCGGCAGAACCGCCGTCCGCACCCATAACCGACAGCGAACAAACCCCAATCGATGGGTCCAACCCGGCAGAGATTTCTTCAACTCCCTGAGGACGGCCACCGCCGCCCGGAATCATGAATACTGGCGAAACCCCAACGTTACCTTCACGATAAACAGATATCGGCGACCAGCCATCCGGCATGCTAAAATGCTGACTCAACTTTCCAACGTTCCATTTTTAGTAATTCCCCCGCGTCGGGGATATTCGATTCATTTCAAAATTTCTACAAAAAATACCAAACTGGTAAAAATTTTTGCCCAAGTGAGGTGTTTTTTTTATCGCTATAAATACAGAAAAACTCTGCTAAAAAATATGATCATTCGGTTAATATCAAGCCTCGATAGTATTTATATAAAAACCATAAAAAATATTATTGATGAATTCTATGTGAAAATTGCCAAAGCGCGCGGAAAAACAAGTAAGCGATGATTACACCCATAATATTTCCCAATAGATCTTCGATGCTGAAATCTCTGTTAACAGAATAAATCTGACCGATTTCAAACACAAATGCAGATACAAACATAAATACTGCCGCGGGCATGACATTGTGACGCCAAGCCAAAAATACCGCTGTGCTTACAACAAATAAAATAGCCATGCGGGCTAATAGCGGCACAAGTGGTGCGCTGGGGGCGCCCGGCGAATAATTTACCGTCGCAGGCGCAAGGCTAAGCCAGGCCACAATCACAAACAATAAAACGGCCAGAATTTTAAGGAAAAGATCCATTACTCGTTGCTCATGGTGAAAGAGTTTTCATTTTTATGCCGACATCCAAACCAGCGCGTTCTGTTTAACGATTTTTTAACTTGGATGCGATGCGAAAATTTTTCGTTTTTTTGCAACCAACTAAACAACTCAAAAACGCTGTCCGCCTGCAACGCTAAACAAAGGGCGCCGACTAAGTGACGATTGCGGCTCCGCCGCCTGCTTTGGGTCGGGTTTGCATGCGCTTTACCGCCACTTCTGCCCTAGAAAACTGAATCAAACCATAAAACGCCACGGCATAGTAAAATGTGTGATTGTGATTGTGATACAGCACGATTTTTAGCAAGGAAAAGGCGAAGGTGCTGGTCATCAAGTAGAATCCCAATGCCTGCAAACCCATTTCAGGTGCCGTCAAAGCAAATCGCGATCCAGCGCGGTAAATGTAAAACAACATGGCCCAAAATGTGAACAACGCGATAAAGCCGCCGCGCAGCAATATCCCTAAAAAGTGGTTGTCCAGCGTTGTTAAGCCGCCACCCAATCCAAACACCGGATGGCGATAAATGCCAAAGCCGATCAAGGGCGAGCTTTGGATAAGCTCTAGGGACTTTCCATACTGCGAGAAACGTGAAATCAACGAGCGTTCTTCGCGATCTAGCAAATACCAGTATTGCACGTCCTCAACGATGATCGCGTTATAGGTCACCGTGCTCGCAACCATCGCCAAAAGCGATACGACAATGATCGAGATTAAGAACTTTTTTGGGATGCCTGCGATTTGAACATAGGCGAGCGACATTAAAAGAATAGACACGAGATACACAAATAATGCGCCGCGTGATCCAGTGTAAAAGATCATAAAGCCCGTCAGACCGAGCAGACACAAAAGCACAGGCAGCTTTATGTATTTGCGCAAATACAGGTAGAAAAAGCTGATCGACGCATAGACCATATATTCCGCCAGCGACAACGGCCCGCCCAACAGTCCGGCAATGCGAAACCGCCCATCGCGAATGTTCAGCAAACCATCCGAGTTTTCACGTACTGCTGCAATTTTAATGCCAGAGGCTTGGCCGCCCCGCAAAAAGTCCAAGATGTATTCTTTGACCTGCATCTCGACCAAAACGATGCCAAATGTCCCCAATACAGGCAGCAAAAATGCAAATATGACCAGCGTTCTGTCGCCTTTCGGCATCCGCGACGCAGTCAGGGCCGCAAGAAAGCCCACCGTAATCGCCATCACTTCTTCGAAAGTCGCCATTACAAAAAAGATCGAGCCCGTAAAAAACAGCGAGCTTGCGATATAGCAAAGGTAAATCAGCATAATCATGAAAAACACAGGTGCCAGCAAATGCGGAATCGGTGCCTTTAGGTTTATGCGTTTTTGCAAAATCAGCAGCAGCAACATGCCTGCGAGCGACAAAACAATTAGGCGTCGGCTCGACAGGGCAAACCCGTCGCCTACGCCAAAGCCCAGTGATCTTGGTGCAAACGCAAACAGCGTCAGAATCCAGAAAATCCCAGCCTTCGGCGATAGCGCGAACCGTAAAGTTCCTGCGCCCCAAACGCCTAAAGCTAGAAGTGATACCAACATTGTTTAGTTATACCCTTCCGGGTTTCTGGATTGCCACGTCCAAGAGGATGCGCACATTTCATAAAGATCGTGTTGCGCTTTCCAACCAAGATCTTGATTGGCGCGCTGTGGGTCCGCCACGCATGCCGCCACATCACCCGGTCGGCGCGCCGTCACTTTATACGGGATCGGGCGCTGGATCACCTGTTCAAAAATATTCAACAACTCCAGCACTGTCGCACCATTTCCGGTCCCTAGATTGAAAACCGATGTGCCACTAGCATCATGCCCAAGCGCATCCACATGCGCGCGCGCCAAATCCGTGACGTGAATATAATCGCGCAACCCTGTGCCGTCGCGAGTGTCATAGTCGTCGCCAAAGACCGATAACTCTTTGCGTTGTCCTGCCGCCACTTGCGTGATGTAGGGCACGAGGTTGTTTGGAATATCCAAAGGGTTTTCGCCGATGCGCCCCGAAGGATGCGCCCCAATGGGATTGAAATAGCGCAACAAAACCGCACGCGCGGCGTCTTGAGCCGCGGCCCAGTCGCGCAGTATTTCTTCGATAAAGTATTTCGTGCGCCCATAAGGATTGGTGGGGGCACAAGGATGGGCCTCATCACAAGGCAGATATTGCGGATCGCCGTAAACGGTCGCAGAGGATGAAAACACAATGCGCTGGCAGCCCACTGCATCCATTGCGGACAGTAAATTAAGTGTCGATGTGATGTTCGTCTGATAATAGCGGACCGGTTCTTGCACCGACTCGCCGACGGCTTTCAGACCTGCAAAATGGATCACGGCCTCTGGCGCGAACTCGCGAAAGGCAGCGTTCAGGGCTGGTGCGTCGCAAAGATCAAGCTGGCGCACAGAAATTTGCGCGCCGACAATTTCGCCGACGCGAACCAACGCCTCTGGCGAGCTGTTCGAAAAATTGTCCAAAACAAGCACGTCATGACCTGCGGCCATCAGCTCTATCACTGTATGAGAGCCGATATATCCAGCACCGCCTGTAACCAACACACGCATTGAGAACCCCGAAAAACAAATAACGCCGCGTCTATAACGCACCAAATCGAGTCGAGTCAGTCAAAAAAAACACATCGCTAAAAATAGCCTAAAAGCGTTGCGTCCTATCAATCCGCTGAACAGCGTTGAAAAATTGGTTAATGGGCTATGAATTAGCAGCGAATTGGCGGGTTTTTGCTTAACAAACGCCAGAACCATTTCCGGCCATAATTACCGGAAAGTTTTGGGTAAGGGTGTGTTCAAGTTCGATGGAAGTGTTCCCATCGGTTGTAACGAGTGCCAATAGTAATGCGGGTGATCCGAATTCATTAGCGGCCGGATTTTAGTCGTCCCCATCTGTTCGATGGAGGCGTTAGTTTATAGAGATGTACCAATGCAACACGCTCACGGCGCTGACCACTCAGCACATGCGAATGCCCTCATGGACCTTTTGCCTGAAGATCAGGCGACCCACGTTGCCGTAAGCAACGGGTTTTGGTTCAACGCCAACACTTGGGAAGGTGGCAGAATTCCCGGTGAAGGGGCTAAGGTTCTTATTCCTGAAGGTATTTCAGTCAGTTACGCGGGCCGCAGCAATGATGCGCTGGACGTTGTGCGCGTTGACGGCAATCTGACATTTTCGACGGAACATAACTCGCGCATGGTCGTTGACACCATGCTCACCAATATGAATTCCAAACTGTCTATCGGGTCGGCAAGCAATCCGATTGATGATGGTGTGAAGGTCGAAATCATTATCGCTGATAATGGCGCGATCGACACCAGTTGGGATGCCAAGCAGATCAGCCGTGGACTCATCGCTATGGGCGAGGTCGAAATGCACGGCGAAGCCAAGACGGTTCACCTTAAAGTCGACGATGCGCCAATGCGTGGCGACTCGGTTTTGACCCTAAGCGAAGCGCCGGGGAATTGGGAAGTCGGCGATAAAATCGTGATCGCGGGCACCCATCACGATGATTTCCGCGCCAATGGCGAGCGTCCGTCCCAAGACGAGGTCCGTGTGATCACTGCCGTCAATGGCAACGAAATCACCATCGACCAGCCTTTGGTTTATAACCACGATTCCCCCGCTGCGGATTTGGCGACGTCTGTTGCGAACTATACCCGTAACATCGTGATCTCGTCTGAAAACGCTGAAAACCTAGAGGCCAATGAACGCGGTCACACCATGTTCATGCACAATTCCGATGTGGATGTGCGTTATGTGGAGTTTTACGAACTTGGCCGTACGGACAAATCTGAATACCTCGACGACTTCAAATTAGAAGCCGTTCAACGCACGGGTCCAAACGCCACCATTGATTATGGTCGCGTCGATGAAAATAACGACGGCGTCGATGATGCGGGCGCGATGACCAACATTCGTGGCCGTTATTCAGTTCACTTCCACGAAGCGGGCAACATGGAATCCGGTGAAGCCGGATACATGGAAGGCAACGCGGTCTGGGGCTCTCCGGGTTGGGGATTTGTTAACCACGACAGTAACGCGGATTTCATCAACAACGCAGCTTATGGCGCCTTTGGTGCGGGCTTTGTTGGGGAAACAGGCAATGAAACGGGCCTGATGAAGGGCAATATCTCGATCTATAACGAGGGTACGTCCGAACAGTTTGTACCTGCTTCTGATGCGCGCGCAGCCTTCCACGGCACGCTTAACCAAGACTTCGGCTATGCCGGTTTTGGCTATTGGTTCAACGGTCGTTTGATCGAGTTGGAAGACAACATCGCCGCAGGCGCGGGCGAGGCGGGCTTTGGCTGGACCACACGCGGTGTCGACAGCATTTCGCCCACGAAAGCGACCATCGCCAACGATCTTTTGGCGCGCGGTCACGACAGCATCAACCACGCGGATGATGCGACGATCACGAATTTCACGGGCAACGAGGTTATCTCGTCTTGGAAAGGCGTTTTGATCGACGGTCTTGGCGCGATCAAGAACCACAACGGGTATAATGAACTATCCGACTTTACCGGCTGGGGTATCGAAAAGACCGGCCTAGAGATTTCCTACAGCTCTAAATACATCGTCGATAACTTCCGTCTGCATTCTGACGAAGGCGGGCATGGCAGCTTTGGTGTGGGCATCCGCATCGAGGTATCGACCGAGCAAGTCGTTATCAAAGACTCCAGCATCGAAGATTTCCGTCGCGGTGTTGTGAACGTCAACCAAACCAATTCGTCCAAAGGCGATGCCTTTATCCCTGACCGGGATATCAATCTGGTTAATGTGGATATTTCCGGCAATGTTGGCCGCGCGGTCGAAAACTCGACCCTGCGTTCGGTGGCCACCAAAATCTTTGACAACGCTGACAGCTTTCCAGACCACTATCTGAACCTCGTGTTTGACGATAGTTCCCTGCGCTTTACCCGTGATTGGGCAGAAATTAAGGACATGTTCCCGAATTTCTGGACCGCGATCCAAGCCTACAAAGGTCAAGAAGGCCTTATGGTGCGCGGTACGAAATACGACAGCATGGGCATCACCGATTACCCGTTTGGCAATGAAATGGCCCGGTTTGATCGTACTGGCGTGAATGAAATCATCGCCGAGCAAGGCTATAAAACACTGCGCGATGGCACCAAAGTTGTGGTGCTGGGCGAATTGATTACGGATCGCTTTACAGGTGAGACTCGCGAAAAATACTTCGTGACCGAGCTGCCGAATTGGTGGATCTTTGACGGCAATGAATTTGATGCAGGCGCTTATGAGCACTACACAGGCGTCTATCGCCCGGGCTTTATTGCGGCGAGCAATATTGCGTCATTTTCAAACACCCATATCGACGAAATCGTAGCGGCCCGCCGTGCCGAAGCTGATGCGGATATGAATCACGATGATCACAGCGATCATGTCCCAACAGATCACGGTCACACGGATCATGGCGACACAGATACAGATCACGGCGATATGGATCACAGCGATCACGTCACTGAATCCCCGGATGTCGAGCCGGTCGTTGAAGATCACGATCACAGTGACCATTCAGATCATGTTGATGATAACGCAGATGATGACGCGGCGGACGATCATATGGGCCATGACATGGCTGATGATG
>CAZBBZ010000134.1:0-7415 GCA_964489925.1 uncultured Rhodobacterales bacterium | reverse complement strand
AGTGCTGTACGGGATGTGTACAAGCGGTTTCGCCGTTAGGCGAATGCGGTCATGGCGTTAATAGTTCTGGTAAGGGTTTGTTAACAAATTGACGAAAGTTGCTGTACGGGATGTGTACAGGTTGTGTACGGGGTGTGTCTCTTAAGAAATCCACGCAAAACACTGATTTAATTACACAAAAATTCCGAAAACCGACATTTCACCCCAAAACGCAACATTTTGGCACATAACTTTACACTTTATTAACCTATAACCTGCGCCTCACCCGCCACGTAAACCGCATCCACCGCGCGATCATCGCCCAAGGTTTGCAGCACAAACAGTTCTTGCGCCAAGTCATCAACTGTTTCCATCCGCAGCGCCATCGCCGCCGTCGCACGGGCGTTCAGCACGACAATATCCGCAAAATTCCCGGCCTGAAGCCGCCCAATTTCACCCGTCATGCCCAAAGCATCCGCATTGCCAAGCGTGGCCCAATAATAACTGCTAAACGGGTCCAACCGATCCCGCCGAAGCTGCGCAATTTTATAGGCCTCATCCAAAGTGCGCAGCATCGAATACGACGTGCCACCGCCAATGTCGCTGGCCACGCCCGTGCGCACTTCTGCGCGTTCTAGCCCCGCCTTGTCAAAAAGCCCCGCGCCCAAAAATAAGTTCGAGGTCGGGCAATGCACCGCCACGGCCCCATGATCGGCCACCCGCGCAATCTGCGCCTCATCCATATGAATGCAATGGCCCAAAAGCGTTTGCGCCGTCACCAGCCCAAAACGCTCATAAACCCCTAAGTAATCCTCACCGGGAAACAACCGCGCAACTTCTGCGATTTCGGCGGCGGTTTCATTCATATGCGTCTGGATCAAACAATCGGGTAGCGCGCCAACCAATGCCCCCGCCGCCTCTAGCTGCGCCTCGGTCGAGGTGATCGCAAAGCGCGGCGAAATCACATAGCGCCCCCGCCCCTTACCATGCCATTTTTGGGCCAAAGCCAAGCTGTCATCATAGCCCGATTGCGCCGTATCACATAACCCCTTTGGGGCGCCGCGATCCATCATCACCTTGCCCCCAAGTGCGCAAACCCCACGTTTTTGCGCCTCGGCAAAATACGCCTCTACCGAATTGGGGTGCGAGGAACAAAACGCCACACTGGTCGTCGTGCCATTGCGCAGCATCTCATCAAAAAACGCCACCGCCATGCGCGCGGCGAACTTCGCATCCGCATAGGCCATTTCCGCCGGAAACGTATGATCGTTCAACCAATCCAGCAACTCCGCCGCATAAGCCCCAAGCACCTGAACTTGCGGAAAATGCACATGCGGATCGATAAAGCCGGGCAGCAATAAATGCGGGCGATGATCTATGACCTCTGCCCCTTTGGACAGGCTGTCAAAATCATCCACGGCGGTGATCTTGCCACCCTCAATCGCGATGCCCCCATCCTCGATAAACCGATAAGCGCCCGTATCATCAATGCCCCTTGGCGCGCGCAAAAACGTCAGCACCCGCCCACGCAAAATCTTCGCCGCTTGGCTCATCCCAACGCCTCCATCACCTCAGCTGCCACATGAAGCGCTATCACCTCTGGCCGCTTGTCCCCCAACCCGCCTGCCCCCATCGGGCATAGCAACCGATTGGCAGACACCTCCGGCTCAAGCGTGCGCAACCAGCTTTCAAACTGCGCGCGCTTGCTGGCCGAACCAATCATGCCCACATAGCCCGCATCCGCCCGTTTCAACGCGGCCGCTGCAATCAAAAAGTCCGAAGCATGGGAATGGGTCGTCACAACATAGGCCGCACCGGGTTCAGCCCGCGCAACCGCCGCTTCAGGCGCCGCCCAAACCTCGCCGGGAAAGCCTGCGCGTTCATCAATCAGTTGGACTTTCGCAATCCCGCCAGCTTCAAGAACCCGCAAAAGCGCGGCCCCCACATTGCCGCCACCAAAAATCCAAACCTCGGGCTGTTGCGCCTCAAGCGCTTGCACCGCTTTCGCATCCGCTTGGCTTAGTTCCAAAGACACCCGCCCGCCGCAACACTGACCAATTTCTGGTCCCAAAGCCACATCAAGGCGTTGTGCGGCACCGCCTTGCGCAAGCATATCACGCGCCGCACTCATTGCGCGATACTCCAAAGCGCCCCCGCCAATCGTCCCGTAAATCGCATCACCAGACACCAACATCCAAGCGCCCGCTTCTCGCGGCGCAGAACCTGCGACCGATGCCACGCGCACCAAAATGGCCGCTTTGACAGCCTGTAAAAACGCCGCCCCGTTCATCGCGCGCGCAATCGCTCCAAGGCCATCAAAACCCGCTCTGGCGTGGCTGGCGTATCAAGGCGCGGGCAAATCTTGTAATCCGCCTCGCTCGCCACCGCCATGGACAGCGCCTCCAGCACCGAATTGGCCAACATAAACGGAGGCTCCCCCACCGCCTTAGACCGCCGGATCGTCATTTCCCGGTTCTCGGACCAATCGGCCAGTTTGACGTTAAACGTATCCGGCACATCACTGGCCAGCGGGATCTTATAGGTCGACGGCGCATGGGTCAGCAGCCGCCCCTCTTCGCTCCACACCAGTTCTTCTGTGGTCAGCCAGCCCATGCCTTGCACAAACCCGCCCTCAATCTGTCCAATATCAATCGCCGGGTTCAACGACCGCCCCACGTCATGAACAATATCCACCCGATCAACGCTATATTCACCGCTCAAAGTATCAATCGTGACCTCAGAAACCGACGCGCCATATGCGTAATAATAAAACGGACGCCCCCGCCCTTTTTTACGGTCCCAGTGGATGTCTGGCGTCTTATAAAAACCGGTCGCCGACAAAGACACCCGCGCCATATAAGCCGCATCAACAAACGCCCCAAACGTAAAATCATGATCGCCAACAAGCACGCGCCCGGCCCGGTACACCACCTCGTCAACGCCGTAACTTTCGCGCGCAAATTCCGCCAATCGCATCTTTAGCTTATGCGCCGCATTCACCGCCGCCATACCGTTCAAATCCGACCCCGACGAGGCCGCCGTTGCCGAAGTATTTGGCACCTTATCAGTCGCCGTGGCCGTAATGGACACCCTGTCCATCGGCAGATCAAATTCGCTGGCCAACACGCTCGCGACCTTAGAATTCAGCCCTTGGCCCATTTCCGTGCCGCCGTGGTTCAAATGCAGCGATCCATCCCGGTAAATATGCACCAAAGCGCCCGCCTGATTGAACCAAGTCGCGGTAAAGGAAATCCCGAACTTAACCGGCGTCAGCGCAATCCCTTTGCGTTTGATACCGCGCAATGCATTGAACGCCAGCACCTCTTTGCGCCGCGCGGCGTAATCACTTTCGCCCTCAACCTGCGCAATAATTTTGGCTGAGATATTGTCCGTAATCTCTTGATAATAAGGTGTTAAGTTTCGCTGATCAGTATAGAGGTTCGCTTTGCGCACCTCCAAAGGATCACGCCCCAGCGCATAGGCGATTTCCTCGATCATACGCTCGCCCGCGATCATGCCTTGGGGTCCGCCAAAACCTCTGAATGCCGTGTTAGACACCGTATTGGTCCGCAATGGTTCAGAGGCCAAATGAACGTTCGGAAAATAATAGCAGTTGTCCGTATGAAACAGCGCACGATCCGTCACAGGACCGGACAAATCCGCTGAATTGCCAGCCCGCGCCTTAAACGTCGCCGCAACGCCTTTGATCATTCCCTCTTTGTCAAAACCAACGTCGTAATCCACCAAAAAATCATGCCGTTTGCCCGTGGCAATCATGTCATCATCGCGATCTGGGCGCAGCTTTACAGCCTGTCCAAATTTGCGCGCTGCTAGGGCTGCGACACAGGCAAACACATTCGCTTGGGTTTCCTTGCCACCAAAGCCCCCGCCCATACGCCGTACCTTGATCGTCACTTGCCCCGTTTGCAGCCCCAAAACATGGGCCACCATATGCTGCACCTCACTTGGATGCTGGGTCGAGGACCAGACCAGCATATCCGTGTCCTCTCCGGGAACCGCATAAGCAATCTGACCTTCCAAATAGAAATGGTCCTGCCCGCCAATGCGCATTTGCCCCGCAATCCGATTGGGAGCTTGGTCCAACGCTTGATCCGCATCACCGCGTTGCAAAATCAGCGGATCCACCACCAAATCATCGGCATCAGCCACATCAATAATCGGCGCAGCTTCGTCATAAACCACTTGCGCCAGTGTCGCCGCATGTCGCGCCGCCGCCCGCGAGATCGCAACCACCGCAAAAATCGGCTGCCCATGAAACGCCACGTCGCGCGCAAACACCGGATCATCCCCGGCCCCAATCGGACTTGTATCATTGGCGCCGGGAATATCGTCCTCCGTCAGCACGCCAACCACGCCGTCAGATGCCAAAGCCGCGCTCAAATCCAAGCTTTTAACCGTACCGCAAGCGATGTCCGAAAGGCCTAAATACGCGTGCAAACACCCTGCCTGTTCGGGCATGTCGTCAATATAAATTGCCTGCCCGCTGACGTGTTTGGCGGCACTATCATGAGGTGTTGAGTGCGCACTCATGTCGAGCACTCCTGTTCCAAATAGAACCGCAGCAGCATGTTTTGCGCCGCTTTCATCCGATACTCAGCCGACCCCCGCGCATCTGAAAGCGGGTCAAAATCCGCCTCCATCGCGACCATGCCCGCCCGTACATGTTCCTCGTCCCAAGGTTTGCCAATAAGCGCGCCTTCCGCGTGATGCGCACGCTTAGGCACCCCGGCCATCCCACCAAAAGCCAAGCGCGCTGCCGCGACCTGTCCGTTTTGCTCCTCTAGCCAAAAGCCAGCCGCTACCGTCGAGATATCTTCATCCCGCCGTTTGGACAGCTTGTACACGCCATACCGTGCAGCTTCAGACGGCTTTAGAAATTCAACTTCCTCTAAGAACTCGCCGGGGCGCAAATCTTGCTTTCCATAAGACACGAAAAACGCCTCTAGGGGCAGTTCACGCAAACCCGCCACAGACCGCAGCTTCACCGTTGCCTGCAAAGGAATTAGCGCAGGCGCCATATCCCCAATGGGTGATCCATTGGCGATGTTTCCACCGATCGTCCCCATGGCGCGCACTTGCGCCCCACCAATCCGCTGCAAATAGGCACCAAGCTGAGGGACATGTTCCTCAATCACGCTCAACAATCGCGCGTAGCTCGCCCCTGCCCCCACGCGCAAACGCGCGCCAGCATCAACAATATAATCAAGATCGTCCAATCCCGCGATGAACACAGCCGGGCCGATATCGACCATCTTTTTGCTCACCCAAAGCCCCACATCCGTCGCGCCCGCAACCACCGTTGCCGCGGGATGATCGTGCAAAACTTGCGCCAATTCTGTCTTAGTGCTGGGAATAATTGCATCCCCCAAATCCAAAACCTCGCGCAACTTCAATGACCGAAGCCGCGCTGCCACGTCTGAGCGTTCCACCGCTAATAAATCGTTCGCAGGATCACCAACCACCGCCATTGCCGCGCGCAAAATGGGCGCATAACCCGTGCAACGACACAAGTTCCCTTGCAACGCGGTTTTGACCTCATCTGGCGTTGGCGCAGGGGTTTCCATCCAAAGCGCATAAAGCGACATCACGATGCCCGGCGTGCAAAATCCACATTGAGACCCATGATGGGCCACCATCGCCGCTTGGACGGGGTGTAAATTTTCTGCCCTGCCCAAATATTCAATGGTCACCACATGACAGCCCTGCAGCGCCGCCAGCGGGCAGATGCAAGCATTTACCGGTTGATAGGTTAAGACATCCTCGCGCAGCCGCCCCAATAGAACCGTGCAAGCCCCACAATCCCCTTCGGCGCAGCCTTCTTTGGTTCCCGTCAGCCGGGCCTTTAGGCGCAAATGGTCCAACAAGGTGTCGTTCGCTTTGACACCATGTAAAGCGACATCCTGACCGTTCAAAATAAACCGCAACTCAGATGCGGCGCTAACCGACTCGTGTATATCAACTCTGCTCATACGCCTAAGCTACGCTTGCGATTTTGCTCCCGCAACCCGCTGATAGCGCCGATCAGGGGGCTTCAAATGCCTAAATTACGCGCAGTTATGCCGCAGGTATTTACTGCTTTGTAAATTACCCCCTAGCCAGCGGGCTTCATTGCCGCTAGAGCCGCGCGCGTACTACTTCGAGCAGGATCACCGAACATGGAACTCCGTAATATCGCGATTATCGCGCACGTCGATCATGGCAAGACCACTTTGGTGGACGAGCTGTTAAAGCAATCTGGCCTCTTTCGTGACAATCAAGCGATGGACGAACGGGCTATGGATAGCAACGATCTGGAACGCGAGCGTGGCATTACCATCCTTGCAAAATGTACTTCGGTGGAGTGGGACAATACCCGCGTTAACATCGTGGACACACCCGGCCACGCCGATTTTGGTGGCGAGGTTGAGCGTATTTTGTCCATGGTTGATGGCGTGGTTCTGCTGGTGGATGCGGCGGAAGGCCCGATGCCACAAACGAAATTTGTGACCGCCAAAGCGCTGGCCCAAGGCTTGCGCCCGATTGTGGTTCTAAACAAGGTCGACAAACCGGACGCGGAACCTGATCGCGCTTTGGACGAAGTGTTTGACCTTTTCGTGGGCCTTGGTGCCACGGACGAGCAGCTTGATTTCCCGATCCTTTATGCCTCCGGTCGTTCTGGCTGGGCAGACGACGTTTTGGACGGCCCGCGCAAGGATTTGCACGCGCTCTTTAATCGCATTGTCGCCCATGTGCCGTCCCCCAAACAAATCGCCCAAGCCGACGAGCCGTTTTCCATGCTTGCCGTGACTTTGGCGGCCGATAATTTCTTGGGTCGTCTTTTGACCGGGCGTATCGAAACCGGTCGCGTTAAAACCGGCGACAGCATTCGCGCGCTTTCGCGCACGGGCGAGGTGCTTGAAACGTTCCGCGTTTCCAAAATTCTTGCCTTCCGCGGATTGGCCCGCCAACCGATTGACGTGGCCGAAGCCGGTGACATTGTTTCTCTTGCAGGCATGACCAAAGCAACCGTGGCCGACACTTTGGCCGATCCGTCGATTGATACCGCGATCCCCGCACAACCGATTGATCCGCCCACCATTAGTGTGACCTTTGGCATCAATGACAGCCCGCTGGCTGGGCGCGATGGCAAAAAGGTTCAATCCCGCGTGATCCGCGACCGCCTTATGAAAGAAGCAGAAGCAAATGTTGCGATTCAGATCGCAGATACGCCGGGCGGTGAAGCCTTTGACGTATCGGGTCGTGGCGAATTGCAGATGGGTGTTTTGATCGAAAACATGCGTCGCGAAGGGTTCGAATTGTCAATTTCGCGTCCACGCGTTCTTTTCCAAGAAGAAGATGGTCAGCGGCTTGAACCGGTAGAAGAAGTCACCATTGATGTGGATGACGAATACACTGGTGTTGTGATCGAAAAGCTA
>CAZBBZ010000133.1:0-7438 GCA_964489925.1 uncultured Rhodobacterales bacterium | reverse complement strand
ACTTTGCCTTTGGGGTTCAGCGCCAAATAGCCGGGCTGTTTATGCGCACCCTTCATAAAGCGGATCAGCTCTGGTTCAAAGTCGACATGCGCTTCGCATAGGGTGATCAACGGCACACGAGAACAAGCGCCGGGGGCGACATAGAGGCGATACATCAGATGGGCTCGCACATCATGCCGATGGTTTGGCCTGTTAGCGCGCCGATGTCGAAGGGGGGGATTTTACCCATCTGCATGTCGCCGATCTTGGTTGAGTTTAGGGCGATATGTGCAACACGCGCGTAGCGTCGCGCGCGGTAGGCGTCAAAAGCGGCCTCGGTGCTGTTTGCCTTGTCCAATTCATCCGCAAGCACCATCGCATCTTCGATGGCCATGCCCGCACCTTGGGCCAGATGCGGGGTCGAGGCGTGGATTGCATCGCCCAGCAGCACGACCCGGCCTTTGTGCCAAGGTTGATGTTCAAGGAAAACGACTTCCATCGGGCGGGCCACGACTTCGGCATCATCGGTGATGTGATCGAGCCAAGGTAGCAGTTGCGGAGGGGGCATTTTGGCCAGCGCGCGTTCGCGCAGCTTTTGGGCAGAGCCTTTTAGGTCAAGCACCATGCCCTCGTCTTCCTCGGTCACAAGGAACATATAGATTTGATCTTTGGTCATCGGGACAAGCCCGGCGTTGCATTGCCCGGCAAAGACGTGGATGCCGTCCAGTTCAGCGGGGCGCGGCAAGTTATAACGCCAGACCCATTGGCCGGTATATTCGGGCTGGGGCGCGTCGGGAAAGATCGCTTTGCGGGTGCTGGAAAAAATACCATCTGCGCCGATCACAATGTCATAACGCCCGGTGGCGCCATCGGAAAAGACCACATCAACCCCCGCGCCGTCGTCGGTCATGGTTTGAATGGTCAGCCCCAAACGGATGGTCGCGCCAAGGCGCTTGGCCTCATCGCCTAAAATCTGCTGAAGGTCGCGACGGCGCACGCCTGCATTTGACGGATAGTCCGGCCCTGCAAGGCGGGGCGTGTCGAATTTCGCGTTTTGATGACCGTTGGGGCCGACAAAAATTGTGGTGATGTCAAAGCCGCTGGCCTTGGACAGATAGGCGTCCAAAACCCCAAGTTCGCCCATGGCGCGCACCACGTTCATTTGCTGGATGATGCCGACGCCATAAACGGACCACGCTGGGTCGCGTTCAATCATTTCAACGGGAATCCCTTTGCGGCGCAGGGCAATTGCTGCGGTTAATCCGCCAATGCCACCGCCGACAATCAGCACAGAGCTCATTTTCATGGGCGTAGTTCTCCCCGTTTATTTTTTTGTCATGTTACCTCGGGTTTTGACATTTCAAAAATTGAAAGATGCAATCGCATCCATCAGTTTTATCAATGCTTGATAAGGAGTTCGGCGGCCTGCTGTAGAATGCCGCGCAGCCACAGGATTCCCGGATCGTGGTCGCGGTAACTGTGCCATTGCATCATTTGGCGAAACGGCGGGGCTTCAAAAGGCAAAGGATGGATCGAGAGGTCGGTTGATTGCGCGGCGAGGCGCGCAAGCTCGGCGTGGACCGTGGCAATACGACCTGTGCCGGGCAGCAAATGGGGCAGGGCAGAAAACGAAAAGGTGCGCACTTCGACGTTGCGGGTCACACCGGCTTTTTCCAGAATATAGCTTTCCGCTGGTTGCCCGTCGGAGGACTGCGGCACCATGATCGCGTGGGGAATGGTTTGATAGTCATCAAGGTTGATCCCCTGATTGGCAAACGGCCCCTTGCCACAGGCCAACACGACATATTTGTCTTCGAACAACAGCGTGGAGGGGTGATTGACGGAGGTAAAAATGTCCGGCGTAATCAGTAAATCCGCATCCCCGCGTTCCAGCATCAAAAAAGGCGAATCTTCTTGGGCCAAAAAGTTCAGCCCCACGCGCGCGCCTTGTTTGTCCATTTCCGCGACAACAATCGGGATGAGAACGCGCAGGGTGTAGTCGGACACGAGGATATTGAACTTGCGGTTGGACACCGTGGGGTCAAATTCCGGCTGGGTGTCGATGGTGGCTTCGATGCGCACTAGGATGTCGCGGATTGCGGGTTTCATCGCTTCGGCGCGCGGCGTGATTTCCATGCGTTTGCCCACCTGCACCAAAAGCGGGTCGTCAAAATAGGTGCGCAAACGGGTCAGCGCATTGGACATGGCCGATTGGCTCATGAACATTTTTTCTGCTGCCGCGCTGACCGATTGCAGCGCCAGCATATGATCGAGCGCCACCAAGAGATTTAGATCAAGTCTTTTGAACCGCATTTCATACTCCTGTCATTCATACGATCAATGAACCGCATCCAGAATTACAATTTCATAAATGCTATAGAACCCAATAGCCTTTGGTCAACTCGTAATGAAAGGCTCGTTCAAAATGCGGATTGTTGGACCAGATGAACTTATTTTCGGCGTCGATAACCTTGGCGCTTGCAAGGATTACTTGGCCGATTACGGCCTGAGCGATGCGGGCAACGGCAAGTTTGAAGCGCTTGATGGCACGGCCATTACGGTGCTGGAAAAAGATGACCCAAGCCTGCCGCCTGCTTTGCCGACGGCTTCTATGCTGCGCCAAACGGTTTGGGGGGTAGAGGACGAAGCGACTTTGAGCCAGATCGAGGCAGAGTTGTCCAAGGATCGGGAGGTGACCCGCGATGGCAACGGGCGCTTGGCTTGCAAGGATGACATGAACTTCGAGTTGGCGTTTCAGGTCACTGCGCGCAAGGCGCTGGATTTGCCGCCAGAACTGATCAATTCGCCCGGTGCAGCGCCGGGGCGTCCGGCCAATGTGATTGGCGCGAATGAGGACGCAGAGGCCTTGCCGCGGATGCTGTCCCATGTGGTTTATTTTGTGCCGGACATGGACAAAATGACGAATTTTTATATCGACCGTTTGGGCTTTGTGGTGACGGATAAATTCACCAACACCGGCCCGTTCCTGCGCCCGCAAGCGAACGACGATCACCATGTTTTATTCATGATCCAAACGCCGGACTATATGCAAGGTTTGGAACATGTGGCGTTCCACATGCAAGGCCCGACCGAATTGATGCTGGCGGGCTCGCGGATGGTTCAAAAGGGGTATGAAAGCTTTTGGGGGCCGGGGCGTCACAAGTTTGGGTCCAACTGGTTCTGGTATTTCAATTCGCCCCTCGGCACGCATATGGAATATGATGCGGATATGGATAAGCACGACGGGGAATGGATTCACCGCGAAGCGCCGATTTCCAAAGAGTCCTCGCAGATGTTCTTGTTTGAGAATGTTGAAAAATGGACGCCGGGTGGCGGGCCACCTCCGGGTAAGTAGCGGTCGTCCAAGTGGGAACGGTTCTGTGCCAGTTGGATGATATTGCGCTGGGCGGCTCTAAAGGTGTGCTGCCCAATGCGCGCGGGAGGGATCGGGTGCTTTTGATCCGCCAAGGCGCGCGTGTGTATGGCTATATTAACAACTGTCCTCATTATGACAAAGCGCCTTTGGGGTGGAAAAAGGACGAGTTCCTGAGCGGGGATCGCAGCCATATTATGTGTGCGGCCCACGGTGCGTTGTTTCGGATCAATGACGGGGAATGTGTGATTGGCCCCTGCCTTGGGCAAGGGCTGACGCCAGTGGCGGTTGAGGTTAAGGACGGCGCCGTTTGTCTAAGCGCCGCCTTGCCGTAGACTTTTTCAGCCCCTTACGATTTTCTGGTCGATGACCCCAAACAGCGGGCTGCCATCGGCGGCCACAGCTTCCATCCGCACGCGATCCCCATAGGACATCAGATCGGTTTGCGGCGCGCCTTGGTCCACCATTTCAATCGCACGACGTTCGGCGATACAGGCAGAGCCAACCTCGCGGTAGTTTTCATTGGAAACAGTGCCGGTGCCAATGATCGTGCCAGCGGGCAGCGCGCGAGAATAAGCGGCGTGGGCGATCAGCTCATCGAGCCCGAAGGACATGTGATAGCCGCTCGGTGATCCAAAGTGATCGCCGTTATAGGTTACGTTCAAGGGCAGATCGACGCGGGCATCGCGCCATGCATCGCCAAGCTCATCGGGTGTAACCGCCACGGGCGCGACAGAACAGGCGGGTTTGCACTGAAGCACACCAAACATCTTTTTCATCTCGCTGGGGCCGAGTTTGCGCAAAGACCAATCGTTGATCTGCACCACAAGGGCAATGTGATCGCGAGCGGTTTCTTTGGTGCTCATGGGGACGGCTTTGGTGATGATGCCAAACTCGCCTTCAAAATCGATGCCGTCATCCTCGGTCGGGAAGGGCACATCGGCGCAGGGCGCGATGAATTGATTGGACAGACCTTGGTACATCAGCGGTTTGCCGTCTTTGGGGATGGTCAGGTTGAAAACTTTGTCCAACAGGTTGCCGTGGCTTTCAAAGGCCGAGCCGTCCAGCCATTGCCAAGCGCGTGGCAGCGGGGCCAAGGCAAGAGACTGGTCAAACGCGACACCTCCGCCTGCGTTCAGCGCGTCGTATTCCGTTTGTAGGGCCGGGGTCAAAGCGTCCCAGTTTTCGAGCGCCGCTTGCAGGGTTTCAGCGGCCTCTGCGGGGGTTGCGCGCGCGTTGTCGCGGCTGATGATATGAAGGCGGCCATCCGGCGTGCCGTTAGGAAGCGTTGCAAATCGCATGAGGTTTTCTTTCGTTTGTTGACCTGTTCAAAAAAGACGAGTCCGTTACGCCGTGTGCCCGCCCAAAACTTCGGCCACCCAATCAACGATGTAAGCGCCTGCATTGGACGAGTTATCAACACTGGAATGTTGCACGCCGCCTGTGCGTTCATCGAAAATCTTCAACTCGCGCTTGGGGCTGTTGGTCAGGCCGTCATAGGTGGCATGGGCCCATTTCAGCGGGATCTGGGTGTCGTGTTTGCCGTGGGTCACAAGGAAGGGGACTTTGATCCGGTCAAGCACCCCGTCGAGGTGCATGTTTTCCGCCTTGGCCATGAAGTCCTCGTCAGACTCCGCGCCAAAGACCCAGCGCACATGGGACCAGTAATGTGGTACGGGGAAATCGCCTTCGGCGGCCTTGCGGCGCTTTTGCACGTCGCGCCAATCGTGGTTGGCCCCCCAGCAAACGCCCATGGCAAAGCGCGGTTCAAAGGCCACAGCGCGGGGGCAATAGTAGCCCCCAAGACTGACGCCTTCACAACCGATGCGTTTGGGGTCAACGTCATCGCGGGTTTCTAAGTAATCCACGATATGAGAGGCCCAATGTTCAGAGTCGTAACGCGCAGTTAACCCGCGCAGGCGCAAAGCGTCGCCCGTGCCCGGTTGGTCCACAACCAGCGAGGCAATCCCGCGCTGTGCAAGCCATTCGGGCATGCCCACAAGGAATTTCATTTCCTTGGTGCTGTCCAAGCCGTTGAGTTGCACGAGCAAGGGTTGGGGGCCGCTGACGCCTGTGGCCGGATAGTAAATCCCGGTGAGATGCGTGTCGCCATACGGGATGGTGACAAGTTCGGCCCTGGAGCCGCTAAGTTCTAGGCCCTTATAGAAGTGGTCTTGGAACCGTTCATAAAGCGCAAGCCGCCCGTCTGATCCATGGGCAAGCAGGCGCTCGGCGGTGATCATGTAATTGGCGGCGCGCACGAATTTTTCGCCTGCTGAGATTTTGCGGCCAGCTTGCAGGTCGTCTTCGCCGAGACCGATCAAACGGTCGGCCATGGTCACCCAAGTTTGGCGAAAGGCGGCGGTGCCTTCGGCGTCCTTCGCCTTGGCAGCTTCTGTGAGCGGGCCGCACATTTCTTGGATCTCTCCCATGCGGGCGCCCATTTCGATGGACA
Organism: uncultured Rhodobacterales bacterium; assembly: GCA_964489925.1. GTDB lineage: Bacteria > Pseudomonadota > Alphaproteobacteria > Rhodobacterales > Rhodobacteraceae > CAYLLD01. Next base: position 1,631 of record CAZBBZ010000133.1, on the reverse strand, counting down.
GGTTGATGGACAGGTCCCAAACATAGTTGGTGGGAAAAAATCTGAACATTTGGGCCTCTTAAAAGAAAAGAAACCTCGCGGTGAGCTCGGTTTCGGCGTTTGTTTTCACAAAAGGTTACACGCGGTTCATGCATTTCAAAAATTGCTTTTGAAAATCAGGTGCATTGATTTGGCGAATATATTGGTATTGTCAGTGGGTCGCCCGTTCACCCATTGCGCGCATCACAAGCGCGTCCGCATCCGCGTCGCAGGCAAAGCCAAGCTGATCCGCAGCGGGGGTTTGAAGGCGGGGAAAGCTGCCAAAGAGGGTCATAATGTCCGGGTCGGGCGCATAAGTGATTTTTGAGGGGCTGTCGGGAAAAGCGCGGTGCAGCGCGGCCACCAAATCATGAAACGTGGTGCAAAGGGCAGGTAGGGTTAAGGCGCGGCGGTTTCCCAGATCGGGGTAGGTTGCGGCGTGCAGGAAATTCTGCGCGGCGGTGTCAACGGATGTAAGCCATGTGCGCGCGTCGGGGGATACGGGCAAGGTGATGTCCTCGCCCCGCGCGACGCACCAAAACAGGCGGGACATAAACGCGGTTTTCAGCGCTGCATCTGCGCCATCGCGGGCCATGACGCCAGATAGACGCAAGGAAATGCCATCGAGCCAACCTTTGCGGGTGAAGTTGGATAAGGCCACCTCCATCATCAGCTTTTGCGCGCCATAGGTCATGCTTGGGGCAGGTTCGGTGCGATCAGTCACCGGGTCGGGCATATCGCCAAGCACCGCGATGGAGGAGGCAAAGACAACGCGCAGCCCTGGATTGGCGTCGCGCAGTTGTTCAAATAGGGTCAGAACCGCATCGACGTTGATTTGGCGCGACAGGTCGTAATTTTGTTCCGCAGCACCCCCCAAGATCGAGGCGAGCAGAATAACCGCATCCGTTTTGGCCATTTCTGCCATCTGCGCTGGATCGGTAAAAGAGCCCAAGATCACCTCTGCGCCCGGTGGTGCCTCAAATGGTGCGATGTCGCTAAGGACCAGCTTTGTGACCGCTTTGTCTGCTGTGGCGATCTGCGCTATCCTTTGGCCGACGAACCCGGCTGCGCCAATAATTCCCAAACGCATGGTTTATTCCTTTTTGTGCGGAGTTGGACTTGTAATTGGTTGGTCGTTCGTTCAATTAGTGCAGCAACCAGTACGGCACGACGCCAAATTTGGCAATAGCGAGATCGGAGGAAACCGTGGCAAAAGTTTTGAAAGAGGGCATTGATCCGGGCATCGTGAAAGCGGCCGATGATAAGGTGCGTGGTATTGTTGAAGGCACGCTGCGCGATATCGAGGCGCGCGGCGATGTGGCGGTGCGGGAGTTGTCGATCAAGTTTGATGGCTGGGATCGCGATGATTATCGGCTGAGTGCGGAGGAGATCAACGCGTGTATGAGCGAGTTGTCCGCCCAAGACATTCGCGACATCGAGTTTGCCCAAGAGCAAGTGCGCAACTTTGCGCAAATCCAAAAGGATGCGTTGCGCGACGTTGAAGTTGAAACCATGCCCGGTGTGATTTTGGGCCACAAGAATATCCCCGTGCAAAACGCGGGGTGCTATGTGCCGGGGGGGAAATACCCGATGCTGGCCTCGGCGCATATGTC
>CAZBBZ010000132.1:0-7444 GCA_964489925.1 uncultured Rhodobacterales bacterium | reverse complement strand
TGGGCTGGCGATTGGCACGATTGGTCTGATGGTGCTGATTTCGGCAATGAACGGGCTTAGCGTTGCAGGTATGGCCATTGGTGCCACTATTGCGCTGCCTGAATTATTAAAGCGCGGTTATGACAAACGAATGGTGACAGGGGTGATCCAAGCAGGATCAAGCCTTGGTATCCTTGTGCCACCCTCGGTCGTGCTGGTGCTTTATGCGATGATTGCGCGGCAACCTGTGGGCCAGTTGTGGCTCGCGGGGATTGTGCCGGGGCTGATGATGGCGACGATGTTTGTGGCCTATATCGCCTTGCGCTGTCGCATGAACCCCAGCCTTGGGCCTGTATTGCCAGCAGCTGATCGGGACATGCCAAGGGCCGAAAAACTGCGTTTGCTTAGGGCAGGGCTGCTGCCGCTAGTGATCTTTGCAGTGATGATGGTCCCTTTTGTAAACGGTTGGACTTCGCTCGTGGAAAGCTCTGCTATCGGAGCTATCGCGGCGTTTCTTGCGGCGGTGTTTAAGGGGCGGATGACCCGCGAGGTCTTTGAAAACTCGGTGCGAAACACCTTGGGCATCACTTGTATGTTCATGTGGATCATCCTTGCGGCCCTTGCCTTTGGTGCGGTGTTTGATGGCCTAGGCGCGGTCAAAGCGATTGAAAGCGTCTTTACCGAACAATTGAACCTTAGCCCGTGGATGATCCTGATCCTGATGCAGCTTAGCTTTATCTTGATGGGCACTTTCCTTGATGACACGGCCATGCTGGTCATCGTTGCCCCTTTATATGTGCCACTGGTGGGGGCCTTGGGCTTTGATCTGATCTGGTACGGCATCCTTTACACGATCACCACGCAGATCGCCTATATGACCCCGCCCTTTGGCTATAACCTGTTTTTGATGCGCGCCATGGCCCCACCAGAAATCGGTCTGCGCGATATCTATGCCTCGATCACGCCCTTCGTTTTGGTGATGGTTTTCGCGCTCGCGATGGTCATGACCTTCCCGGAAATCGCCCTATGGCTACCGGGATATGTTTACGGAAACTAACCAAGCAGAAGCGTCGCAAGGACGCCTTGTCTGACAACAAAGGAGAAGACTATGACAACCAGAAGAAAGTTTATAACGACCTCGGCACTTGCAGGTGCGGGCACGCTTGCGGCCCCTGCGATTGTTAAGGCGCAAGACACAATCCGTTGGCGGTTTCAAACCTATGCGGGTTCCGCTTTGGGCGAACATGTGACCAAGCCTGTGATTGATTACATCAACGAGGCGGCTGCGGGTGAAATGGAAGTTGAACTGTTCTATGCAGATCAGATCGTACCAACGGGCGAGTTGTTCCAGGCGCTTCAGCGGGGCACTATTGATGGCGTACATTCCGATGATGACAGCATGGCTTCCCCCACACCTTTGCAACAATTCGGCGGCTATTTCCCCTTTGCCACCAAGCACATCTTGGACGTGCCCGTGCTATTTAATCAGTATGGTCTGAAAGAGATTTGGGAAGAAGAATACGCAAAAGTTGGCGTCAAATGGCTGTCTGCGGCAGGCCAAGATCCCTGTAACTTCAACACGAAAAAAGAGATCACTTCGGTCGCGGATCTGGATGGTTTGAAGCTATATACCTTCCCAACGGCGGGGCGCTTTTTGTCAAAGTTCGGTGTTGTGCCTGTGAACATCCCTTACGAGGATGCAGAGGTTGCGGTGCAAACCGGCGAGTTGGACGGCATGGCGTGGTCCGGCATCACCGAGGATTATACCGTCGGTTGGGCAGATGTGACCGATTACTTCCTGACCAATAACATCTCAGGCGCTTGGATCGGCTCTTGGTTCGTGAACGAGGAACGCTGGGCTGACTTGCCCGAGCATCTGAAAGCCATCGTGATGGCCGCGACCGAAGCCGGCCATACGTACCGTAATCAATGGTACTGGGGCGGCGAGGCGGCCTTGCGGGCCAATGGCGATAAGCTGAAACTGCGCTCGGTGCCTGCGGGCGAATGGGCCGAAGTTGAAGCGGCGGCCAAAGACTTCTGGGAAGAGGTCGCGCAAGAAGGCGAAGTCCACCAGAAGATCGTCAACATTTTCAAAGAATATAATGCCGTCATCAACCAAGCTGGCGCGCCTTATAACTTTGAATAAGACCTGATCACTGACCAAAGGGCGCCCCCGAATCAAAAAGGGGGCGCCTATCCCTAAAGGAGATTTCCCCATGCCATCTGCGCGCCCTGCCATGAGTTTTGATGACCTAAAAGCCCGTGTGGCCGAGGGTGCGATTGATACGGTTCTGGCCTGTATAATCGACATGCAAGGGCGGCTTATGGGCAAGCGGTTCCATGCGGTGAATTTTGTCGATCACTCGTTTGAGGAAACCCATTGTTGCAATTATTTGCTGGCCACGGATTTGGAAATGGCAACGCCCGACGGTTATGCCTCGACCAGTTGGGAAACGGGCTATGGGGACTATATTATGAAGCCCGATCTGGCGACCCTGCGCCCAGTGCCTTGGCTGGAGGGCACCGCGATGGTGCTCTGCGACGTTCTGGATCACCACACGCACCAGCCCGTACCCCATTCCCCGCGTGCGGTGTTGCAACGTCAAGTCGCACGAATGGAAGCTCTTGGCTTTGACGCTCAAATGGCCACCGAGCTAGAGTTTTTTCTTTTCGCCAAAAGCCATGATGAAATCCGCAAAGATGGCTTTCGCAATCTCGAACCAATCAGTGGCTATAACGAAGATTATCACATTTTTCAGACCACCAAAGAAGAAGGCGTAATGCGCCCCATCCGCAACCACCTCTTTGCGGCCGGGTTGCCGATTGAAAACTCCAAAGGCGAAGCGGAAGCGGGCCAAGAAGAGCTGAACATCCGGTATTCACCAGCCATGGACTGTGCGGATTACCACACCATAGCCAAACACGCCGTCAAAGAAATCGCATGGCAAAATGGGCGAGCGGCAAGCTTTTTGCCCAAATGGGCCTCCGACCGGGTTGGCTCATCAAGTCATGTGCATCAATCGCTTTGGCAAGACGGCAAACCTGCGTTTTTTGATGCCTCTGATAAGCTGGGCATGTCCGCGTTGATGCGCCACTATATGGCAGGGCTGATCAAGTTTGCGCCGGAATACACGTATTTTCTGGCCCCCTATATCAACAGCTACAAGCGCTTCGCCAAAGGCACGTTTGCACCCACCAAAACCGTTTGGTCCATTGATAACCGCACCGCTGGCTTTCGCCTTTGCGGGGATGGCACCAAGGGTGTGCGGGTGGAATGCCGGATCGGTGGGGCGGACCTAAACCCCTATCTTGCCCAGGCTGTGATGTTGGCTGCGGGCATAAAGGGCATTGAGGATAAGCTAGAGCTAGCTCCAGCCACCACGGGTGACGTTTATGAGGACGCTGGGGCTGCAGAAATTCCACGCAGTTTACGCGCTGCCACTCAAACCATGCGCGATTCCGCGTTCTTGCGCGACGCGCTCGGGGACGAGGTGGTCGATCACTATACCCGCGCCGCAGAGTGGGAGCAGGAAGAGTTTGATAAAGCCGTCACGGATTGGGAAATCGCGCGCGGATTTGAAAAGGCATGAGCATGACAATCAAATGTATCTCTCCCATTGATGGCTCGGTTTATGCCGAACGCCCAACCCTAAGCCGGGATCAAGCCGATGTCGCCGTCGCAAAAGCGAAGAGTGCACAAACCGCATGGGCCGCGCGCCCGCTATCAGAGCGCGTTGCACTGGTCAAAACAGGTGTCGCAGCGGTTGGGGCGATGAACGATGAGATCGTGCCAGAAATTGCATGGCAAATGGGGCGCCCCATTCGCTATGGCGGTGAATTCGGCGGCTTTGAAGAGCGCGCGACCTATATGGCCGACATCGCTGACGAGGCTTTGGCCGATATGGTCGTCGAGGACAGCGATGCCTTTCGCCGCGTGATTAAGCGCGTGCCCCATGGTGTCGTTCTGGTCGTGGCCCCGTGGAATTATCCATATATGACCGCGATCAACAGCGTGGCCCCAGCCCTGATTGCGGGCAATGCGGTGATCTTGAAGCATGCCTCGCAAACCCCTTTGGTGGGCGAACGTATGGCAAAAGCCTTTCACGAGGCGGGCATCCCCGAAGACGTGTTTCAAAACGTGTTTCTTGATCATCAAACCACCTCTGACCTGATTGCAAATCGCGCCTTTGGCTTTGTGAATTTCACCGGCTCTGTACCCGGTGGCAAAGCAATGGAAGCCGCTGCGAGCGGGACCTTCACCGGGTTAAGCTTGGAACTTGGCGGCAAAGATCCGGGCTATGTCATGGAAGACGCCAACTTAGATGCCGCTGTGGATACGCTGATCGATGGTGCCATGTTCAACTCTGGCCAATGCTGTTGTGGGATCGAGCGGATTTATGTCCATGAAACCCTGTTTGAGAGCTTTGTTGAAAAAGCTGTGGCGATTGTTAACGGTTATAAACTTGGCAACCCTCTGGATCCTGAAACCACGCTTGGGCCCATGGCGCAGGTGCGTTTTGCCGATGCGGTGCGCGCTCAAACCGCCGAGGCGATTGCCGCAGGTGCAACCGCACATATTGATCCGGCCAAGTTTCCCCAAGACAGCGGCGCCTATCTGATGCCCCAAATCCTAACCGGCGTCACCCATGATATGCGTGTAATGCGCGAAGAAAGCTTTGGCCCCGTGGTCGGCATTATGCCTGTAAAGGATGATGCAGAAGCGATTGCTTTGATGAACGACAGCGATTTTGGCCTGTCCGCATCGCTTTGGACCCAAGACGCCGCGCGTGCCGAGGCGATTGCTGACCAGATTGAGACAGGCACGGTGTTTATGAACCGCGCCGACTACCTAGACCCCGGCCTTTGCTGGACCGGGTGCAAAGACACCGGGCGCGGTGGGGGGCTGTCCATAATCGGCTATCACAACCTAACCCGCCCAAAATCCTATCACCTGAAGAAAGCCTAACTCATGACCCTTGCCGCAAACTGGTCCTATCCCACATCCATCCGTTTTGGCGCGGGCCGAATTGTTGAAATTGCCGAGGCCTGTGCCGCCGCTGGCATCAAGAAGCCGTTGCTAGTTACGGATCGCGGCTTGGCACAGATGGAGATCACTACAAGAACGCTCGATCTGCTCGATGCGGCGGGGCTTGGACGCGCAATATTTTCGGATGTTGATCCCAACCCGAATGAAAAAAACGCCGCGGCAGGTGTAGATGCCTTCAAAAAGGGTGGTCACGACGGGGTGATCGCTTTTGGCGGCGGTTCGGGCCTTGATCTGGGCAAGTTGGTGGCTTTTCTGGCGGGCCAAACGCGCCCTCTTTGGGATTTCGAAGATATCGGCGATTGGTGGACACGGGCGGATGCCGATGCCATCGCCCCCATCGTCGCGGTCCCCACCACCGCTGGAACCGGGTCCGAGGTCGGGCGCGCCAGTGTCATTACAAATTCCGAAACCGAAGAAAAAAAGATCATCTTCCACCCCAAATTCCTGCCAACCGTGGTGATTTGCGATCCCGAACTGACCGTGGGCATGCCGAACTTCATCACAGCAGGAACAGGTCTTGATGCCTTTGCCCATTGCGTCGAAGCATTTTGTTCGCCGCATTATCACCCCATGTCCCAAGGCATGGCGCTAGAGGGCATGCGGCTGGTCAAAACCTATCTGCCGCGCGCCTATGCCGATGGCACCGATATCGAGGCGCGGGCCCAGATGATGTCAGCAGCGGCCATGGGAGCCACGGCGTTCCAAAAGGGCTTGGGCGCCATCCACGCGCTGTCCCATCCGATTGGCGCGATCTATCACACGCACCACGGCACCACCAATGCAGTTTGCATGCCTGCCGTTTTAGAATTCAACAAACCTGCAATCACGGGCGTCTTAAGTGATGCGGCAAATTACTTAGGGATTTCTGGCGGTTATGACGGTTTTTGCGCCTTTGTGAACGAGCTAAATTCCTCTTTGGGTATTCCCAAAACTCTTGGTGACCTCGGGGTCAAGGATCCTGATATCGACCGTATTGTGGCAGGCGCATTGTCTGATCCAAGCACAGGTGGCAATCCGGTTGAAATGACCAAGGACAACACGAAAAGCCTGCTGATGGCTTGTTTGTAACCACCCCAAAAATCCTGACGGACCATCCTAAAAAGCAACGATGCTCACCGATGGAGCGTTAGGGTTTTGTCAATTTAATTGAGCGCAAAACTGCCGATCCATGCAGCAGCATTGGATGCGTTTAGGCCGTATAAATCTTTGTTTCCTACCCCTCAATCAAACTCCAAACACGCCGCTTGTCTGGGCTGGGGCGTTACATTGAGGGACAGATCTCATGTCTACGGTTACTGGGCGCTATTTTATTGATCGCAATGGGTCTCATACAGAGGACCAAAATGACAGCGGCATCGCAGGCGCGAAAGTCTACCTATATACCAATTCAAAACTGGTCGCGACTACAACGACCAATGCCTCGGGCGCCTATGTTTTTACGGGCGTTGATCCTGGGTTTTACTATGCCAAGTTTGAAAACTCACCGCTTGGCGCCGGGTTCGTCAAAAGCGGTGTTGTAAAGAATGACAACATCGACAGCGATGTTTGGAAAACAGACCACAGTGGCGCGGGCGTCACCGGATCATTCTATGTCGGGGCAAATAGACTTCTCAGCAACATCGACGCAGGCGTCGCTCCCGCGACACGGGTCGCGCCTGCGGATAATGGCAGCGAAACAAGTGGCGGCGGCACCGTAAAGGGGCGCTATTTTCACGACAAAAACAAAAACAACCAAGAAGACGGCATTGATAGCGGCATCGGTCACGCCACCGTAAACCTTATGCGTGGCAACACAGTGGTTGCGAGTACGAAAACCGATGCGGGCGGGAATTACGAATTCAAAAACGTAGGCGAGGGCGGATATACGGTTCAGTTTGCGCACCTTGATGGGTTCAAATTTTCCCGTGGAAATTCAGGGGCTAACGACAGAATTGACAGTGATGTTGTGCGCGTGAACCCTGATGGGAGCGGCAAGTCCGTCTATTTTGTCATGCGCGGTGGAAATACCGTCAATCACCTTGATGCTGGCGTCAAAGCAACCTCATCTAAATACACGCCCCCCGTGGTGACGCCCGATCTGCCAGTCACGCCGCAACCTTTGACAGAAGGGGGATCGATCAAGGGGCGCTATTTTGTCGACAAAAATGGCAACCACGTAGAAAACGCGGACGATAGCGGTGTGGGCAAAGCCTCTGTTAGCCTGATTAAAGCGGGCGTGGTTGTGGCCACGACCCAGACCAACGACAGCGGCTATTACGCGTTCAACGGTCTGGCTGATGGGTGGTATAGCGTTGCCTTCGATAACCTTGCGGGCCATTCTTTTGTGCGCGGGAACGCGGGCAATAATGATGCGATCGACAGCGATGTTTGGCGTTCGTTTAAGGGCGACGGGCAAACCGCATCGTTCCAGATCCGCCA
>CAZBBZ010000131.1:0-7463 GCA_964489925.1 uncultured Rhodobacterales bacterium | reverse complement strand
AAAGAAAATGTTATCGCCCAAAATCATGGCCGATGGCGCACCGGCCAAGAAATCGTCTGCAAGAAGATAGGCTTGAGCAAGACCATCCGGTGATGGCTGAACAATCCACTCGAAGGTCATGCCCCACTGCGAACCGTCGCCCAAGAGACGCTTATATTGTTCTAGGTCAAGCGGAGTCGTAATAATCGCCACTTCCCGAATGCCACTGAGCATCAGAACGGACAGCGGGTAATAGATCATCGGCTTGTCGTAAAGCGGCAGCAACTGCTTTGAGACGGCCATTGTTATGGGATAAAGCCGGGTGCCTGATCCGCCCGCTAAAAGAATACCCTTACGTTTCATTTTTGGCCTACCTTCAGTTCATTAATGACATTGCGCAATCCGATGCGCCAATCTGGCGGTTCTACACCGAAAACCGAGGCAATTTTTTGGCAGTCCATGCGTGAATTTGCCGGACGAGCAGCTGGTCGTTGAAATTCTTCCGAGGTTACTTTCGAAACATTGATGCTTCGTTTCGCCTGAGCAAAAATTTCTTCTGCAAAACCCGCCCAAGACACGAATGGTTGCCCCGAGTAATGATAGATACCAGACTTTTCGCTAGATTGTTCCACTTGCGCGAGCATGGCGATCAATGCATCAGCGATATCGCCTGCCCAAGTTGGACCACCGAATTGGTCGTCCACAATAGACAACTCTGAACGGTCTTCGGACAGTTTCAGCATTGTCTTCACAAAATTATTTCCATGCGAAGAAAACACCCAAGCCGTCCGCAAAATGGCGTATTTTCCACCGGCGGCGACTACTTCGGCTTCGCCTGCCAATTTCGAGGCGCCGTATTGGTTCACCGGGTTTGTCGCCATGTCTTCGCGCCAGGGCGCATTGCCTGATCCGTCAAAAACATAATCCGTCGACACATGCATAAACGCGATATCAAGATCTGCACAGGCGCGGGCCATGACGCCCGGCGCCTTGCCGTTTATTTGAGTGGCGGCTTCTGGTTCGTCTTCGGCATTGTCGACAGCAGTATAAGCTGTCGCGTTAATCACCGCAGCTGGGTTGCGCGATCGAATTGCGGCATCGACCGCTTCCAAATCGGCCACATCCACATCCGCTCTGGCAAGAAAGGTCGCGCCCGGAAGCCGGTTCGCAAGTTCGGCGGCCAGCTGGCCGGATTTCCCAAAAACAAGTATTTCTAACGTCATTCTTTGTACTCTTTACCCAATCGCGCCCCGGGTGCACGTTTTTCACAAAACACCGGATGCGTGAACGAAGATTAAATACCACCCAATTTTACGGTGCAAAAAAACCGCACTTTAGCAACTGTTTTACGACCGCGATGCCCGCGCCGGATGTTCAAATTGCAAAAATTGCGCTAGACAACGCGTGAGTTAGGTTTGTTGCGTCGTCTGCGTTCATGGGTTGTTCATTTGAACCGCGGAACGCTCTTACAAGAAAGAGAATTCGCATGAGTAGAAAGCTGTTTGGAACCGATGGTGTACGCGGTCGGGCGAACGCGCATCCGATGACTTCGGAAACGGCGCTTAAATTGGGCGCGGCTGCCGGGCATTACTTCAAAAATCAAGGCGCCACAGGTCGCGTCGTGATCGGTAAAGATACGCGTCGTTCCGGCTATATGCTGGAAAACGCGCTTACCGCAGGTCTGACAAGCGTTGGCATGAACGTCTTTTTGTTGGGGCCGGTTCCGACGCCTGCAGTTGGTATGCTGACACGCTCCATGCGGGCTGATCTTGGTGTGATGATTTCCGCATCGCACAACCCGCATCATGACAACGGAATTAAGTTTTTCGGCCCCGATGGGTTCAAACTTTCTGATGAAGTCGAGATGACCCTAGAAGCATTGATCGAAAAACAGCCAAAGCTCGCAGATGCCGACGACATTGGTCGCGTCACCCGAATTGAAGGTGGCGTTGCGCGCTATGTGGAATTTGCCAAAATGACCTTCCCGCGCAAGCTGCGTTTGGATGGACTACGAATTGCCATCGATTGCGCCAATGGTGCGTCTTACAAAACCGCGCCCGAAGTTCTTTATGAATTGGGTGCAGAATTGGTACCGCTTGGGGTTACCCCGAATGGGTTCAACATTAACAAAGATGTCGGCTCGACATCTCTAGGTGCGCTGATTGAAACGGTAAAAGAGCGCCGCGCGGACATTGGCATCGCACTTGATGGTGACGCAGACCGCGTGATGATCGTGGACGAAAAAGGCATTGTTGCCGACGGCGATCAAATCATGGGCCAAATTGCAAGCCGCTGGGCGGGCATGGGCCGCCTTTCCGGGGACACGCTTGTCGCGACCGTGATGTCCAATCTTGGGCTAGAGCGTTTCATGAACGACCAAGGGCTAAAGTTGCTGCGAACATCTGTTGGCGACCGCTATGTGGTTGAAGCCATGCGCAAAGGGAATTTCAACTTAGGTGGCGAACAATCCGGGCACATTGTGTTTCGCGATTATGTAACGACCGGGGACGGCCTAATCGCCGGTCTGCAATTCCTTGCAGGGATGGTGGAAAGCGGCAAACGCGCGAGCGAACTAAGCCGCGTGTTTGAAACCGTGCCTCAACTGCTTAAGAACGTGCGCTTTAAGGCAGGCACAGATCCAGTGTCGACGGACAGCGTCAAAAAAGCCATCGATGATGGTGAGAAAAAGCTGGGTAAGAGCGGCCGCATTCTCGTGCGAAAATCAGGGACAGAACCCTTGGTGCGCGTCATGGGGGAAAGCGAAAACGCAGACCTGCTGAACAAAGTGGTCGATCAGATCTGCGATAGCATTACGGCGGCTTAAACGGCCGCCGTTTGGTGGTCCATTTAGCGTCCGACAGAGATATAGCGGAAGCCTGCGTCGTCAGCTTCTTCTGGAATATAGATATTCCGAAGATCTGCCATTGCAGGCGTGCGCATAACGCTCGCCAAACGCTTTAGGTCGAGTGCGCGGAACTGGTTCCATTCCGTAAGGATCACAACCGCATCCGCGTCTTTTGCAGCTTCATAGGCATCAGCGCACCAAGTCACACCGGGCAAAAGCGCTTCACCCTCTTTGCGGCCCTCAGGGTCAGTGACATGCACATCTGCACCACCGCCCACCAAGGACGGCACGATTGTCAGCGAAGGTGCGTCGCGCATATCATCCGTATTCGGCTTAAACGTAACACCCAAAACCGCGACTTTTTTGCCAGAAATTTGATCGTCGCAAATTTCTAGAATCCGATCAATCATCCGGCGTTTGACGGCCTCATTGGATGTGATGACCGATTCAACAATCGACATGGGCGATGCGTATTCTTGACCAATACGCGCTAGCGCTTTGGTATCTTTTGGAAAACACGAACCGCCATAACCGGGACCAGCGTGCAGGAACTTGTTACCGATCCGGCCATCTAGCCCCATCCCCTTGGCAACAGACTTAACATCCGCACCGACCTTTTCACAAAGGGCTGCGATTTCATTGATGAATGTAATTTTGGTCGCGAGGAACGCATTCGCACCGTATTTAATCATCTCTGCACTTTCCAAATCCGTATAAACGATTGGAGCTTCGCGCAGATACAATGGCCGATAAAGCGCATTCATAACTTCTTTGGAGCGTTCAGTTTCAGCGCCAACCACCACGCGATCAGGCCGCATGAAATCGTCAATCGCCGCACCTTCGCGCAAAAATTCTGGGTTGGATGCAACGTCAAAATCAGCATCCGGGTTCTTGGCGCGGATCACGCGCTCAACCTCGCGGTTTGTGCCAACAGGCACCGTCGATTTCGTTACAACGACCGTGTAGCCCTGCAGCGCATCCGCAATTTCCTCGGAAGCCGCATAAACGTAAGTCAGATCAGCATGGCCGTCACCGCGACGCGTTGGCGTTCCAACGGCGATGAACACCGCATCAGCATCACCAACAGCAGTGGCCAGATCGCCCGTAAACGTCAGACGCCCTGCCTCGACATTTTTGAGCATAAGTTCGTCTAGGCCAGGTTCGTAAATTGGCACTTGCCCATCACGCAGGGACGCTATTTTTTTCGGGTCTTTATCGACACAAACCACATCGTGGCCAAAGTCCGAAAAACAAACGCCGGAAACCAAACCAACGTACCCTGTACCAATCATTGCTATTTTCATGGCTACTCTTTCACTTATTTTAGTTTACGCAAAAACTGCTCTTGCGTGATATCTGTTTTGCAGGACAACCGGTCAAGCCGGAGTTAGAATTTAGTCGTTCATTGCAGCAGTAATGTGAGCATTTTTGGTTACTGCCCTATGAACTCTTGCAGGCGGCCCACCAACGCACGATGTGTTGGGCTCATCTCTTCGTTTGCGGACTCAAGCACGCTTTGGCCAATCAAAGCCTCCAAATCGTCGGTTTCCCAAGCAATATGAACCCCCGTCAGTTTTTCCACCTGCCTTGCTGTGGCAAGTTGGTGATCGTTGCGATGCTCGCCAAGATCAGCACGGCGCGGCAATAGCACCACGGGTTTGCCATATCGCTTTGCTGAAAGGATCGTTCCAATCCCAGCGTGCGCGACGATTAGACGTGCAGAGGTAAACTTTTCGGCAAACTCCGGCGGGGTAAGTTGGCTAAGCGGTGACAGGTTCGACAACGCCCCCGGTTCAGGACCAGTTTGTGCGAAAATTTCTTCATCAATTTCAGCCGCAATCGCATCCATTTTCTGGATGAGGCGTGGAAAAGGCAACTGGGTGCCGACGGTCACAAAAATCATAGGACCGCTCCGGCATATTCGGCGCCCGCTTCTTTGGCCACATGTTCCCATTGGGACATCCAAAGATGGGCAAAGCGCTTGGCAAGCCGCCCGGACATGGACATCTCTTCCGCATTGGCGACAGAATCTACCCATATTGTCTTAGAAAACATCGCACGACCAAGGGCCAAAGCGATGACACCAGGCAAAGCCCCAGTGGAAATGATCACATGCGGGCGGTAGCGGATCAGAACCCAACAAAGCGCGAGCGTGCATTTAAGCACCGCAAGCTTTTCGTTGCGGTTACAATCCGGCACGATGCGATAAGGATGTGCGTCAAACTGTTCTGGTAGACCTTCAAGTGTGGTCACAAATAGAACTTCGCCCCCGGAATAGCCGGGCCGTAAAAGTTGCAGTTGCTGCCAATGGCCACCTGCGGACGCGATTGCCAATATTCGTTTCGTCATATTAAAAAACAGCCCTTATTCGCCTGTGGCCATACCACATGATACCCAATTTACGAAGTATTGGTGTAATATTGTGGTGTCGATATGGCAAAAACTAGAACGCAGTTTGACGTTCGCTTCAGAACCTAATGCGCAGCGTCGGGTTTGACGCCAATCACTAGCGTCCAAGGCCAACCCGCTAGGTCAAGATAAGTCTCATAAATCACGTCGTAACCTGCCCGACGCAAAATATCTGCGTAGTTATGACAATGATAAACGTGCAACGTCCCGATGAACCGCGACGACGTTTCCGTTTTGGGATCAAAGCTTGTGTCGAGCGGCTCGCCCAAGGCAACAACCGCGTTTTCCCGCGTAAGGTGCGTTTTATAGACCTCAAGCAGTTCATCCTCGGTCAAATATTCCATGACACCACCGTATGACATCAAAACGGTGTTATCGGTGTTGTTCGCCTTGATCCACTCAATGACGTTCGCAGAGCTGAAACGAATACGCGAATTTTCCGCAAAAGTCTGCGCATTGCGTTCAATGATACGCTCTGAAATATCAAGCCCAAGCAGTTCGCTAAACGCGGGCAGTTCCTTTGACATATGGTTCAAGACCAGCCCATCGCCACACCCCACTTCCACCAATTTATGCAGGTTTGGGTTGGCGGCACAGTATTCTTTCAAGCGCTCAACCAAAGGATAGTGGTCGCCCAGAAACATCCCATCCAGTCGTTTTTGGCCCGCCATACTGTCGTAGTAGTCGTCGCCAACTTCGCTTTTCCACCAATCGTCGATTGCTTTTTTGGCGGCAGTTTCATCCCCGCTCCAAGACGCGCGACGAATCCGCGAATGCACAATCGCCTTTTTAATGCGCAACATGCGCCCGGTTTTTTCGCCAGCATCAACTTCACGCGCCAGCGACGGGATCGCGATTTCCGCGGCAAAGCCAATGGCAGTTTTGGCTAAATCTTTAATAGGGGAAAAGGACATCTAGGGCATCCGCGTTAGGAAAAATCAGACCAGTTGTGCAAGCGTGCAAATGAACCGGTCATCAGGAGTGGTGAGCTGGGTCAGTTTTGTCTTTGGAACTGTAGGTTCCCCGACACTGACCGGGATGTCATCGACTAGTTTAAGTTCGATGTTTTTAGGCGGCAAGGAAAGCCCCGTTCCGATCAATTTCATATAGGCTTCTTTTGCGGTCCAAAAATCGAAAAACATCCGCCTTTGCAGGTTGGGCGCCGCATTGAACAAGGCTTCGTTTTCGGACGCGACAAAAACAGCCCGCGCTAGTTCAAGCACATCCGTTTTTCGTTCGATAAATTCAACATCCACACCGATAGGGTCAGAACTCGTCGCCAAAACGCAAAGGTCTTGGCTATGGCTAAGATTAAAGTGAATAGGGCAGCCATCAATGAACGGCTTGCCGTGGGCGCCATAGCTGAACGCAATCGACTTCGCATCAGTTCCGGTTGGCTCGCTTAGCGCGCGACGCAACGCACCGCGCCCGCGGGTAAATCGATCCTGGTGAATGTCAAAGTGAAACCGCTGTGCGCGCTCTAGCTCATCGGGCGACAGCAACTCTTTTGCCGCACCCAATTCAATATTGCGATCACTATCCAAATCAAAATAGCGAATATCAACGTTGTCACGTTCCGCGTCTGATGAGGCAGGCGCAGAAATCATTTCTCTGCAATCCGGTTCTCGATAATCTCAGCCAGAACCTGCGCATGTTCGCCCTTCATCATGCTAAGGTGATCGCCGCCAACAAACTGCTTATCCAAGTGATCGATGTTGATCTGATGTCTCCACCCAAGCCAAGGATCGGCTTCAAACATACGGCGTTCGGACAGGGTTCTTGGCCGAGTGAATACAATCGACGCACGTCCACTAAAGGCGCCACCGTGATATTTGGCCGCTGCCGCATGCCAAGATTTTTCGACCGTCACCGTGCGATATTTGGACAGATTGAAGTGCTTCGTCAGCTTCAACAGCGGCCCACGGAACAACAAAGGACGCAACTTGCCGTTCAAACGCTCTAGGAAGAAGGGGAACCCTTCGTTCTTGAGCATCATACGCTCACCTTTGAGGCGCTCGCTGATTGTCAGACGGCTATCATCTTGGATTTCAAAACCGGGTGCGTAGGTGTCCAGAATAAACAGTCGCTGAACCTTTTCGCCCAAACGCTCCAACTGACATGCCATTTCGAAAGCTGTGATCGCCCCACCTGAATAGCCAGCTAGGATATAGGGGCCCTTCTTCTGGTGCTGGCGCAAGTAAATCACGTTTTCTGCGGCGATGTCTTCGAT
>CAZBBZ010000130.1:0-7624 GCA_964489925.1 uncultured Rhodobacterales bacterium | reverse complement strand
TCGCCCTTTGTACCAAAACTTGTAGCACTTACCCTATGTTTGAACGCGTTCCGCTCTGGCAATCGCATCTGGGCGAGCATCGCGGGCGGCGCCGTTCGCAGCCTGGCGCTTATCGCCGTGTTGCAACTCGCCCTGCCTTTGGCGGTTTTGTGGTGCGTCTTGCAGGTTTATGGCGATTTGCCTGTGTTCTGGCTTGCGGCCATTCTGATGCTATCATCCCCTTCGCTGACAGGCACCCCCAACTTCATCGCGATGCTGGGGCATGATCCCGCAGACGCCATGCGCCTGCTGGTCGTTGGCGTGTTGCTATTTCCCGCCATCGCCTTTGTGATCCTGACGCTGCTTCCGGGCATTGAAAACGCACAAGCTGCAAGTGCAACGATCCGCTTAGCGATTATCATCCTGTCAGTGGTCCTATTTGGAACCCTTGCAAGATACATCGTTGATCGCCGCTTCAATGCGCCGAACCTTGATGTGTTTTGCGACGGCACCTCCGCTATTTTGCTTTGCATCGTCGTGATCGGCCTGATGGCAGAGGTCGGCCCCTTGTTTCGCCAAGACCCCGCCACCCTTGGCCTATGGCTTTTGGGGGTGATGGCGCTGAACTTAACCCTGCAAATCACCTTTTTGGTCATTTTTCGCGCCATGGACTTACGCGAAACAACCGCCGCATCGGTCATTTCTGGCAATCGCAATACGGTGCTATACCTGCTCGCTTTGCCCCCGGACGTAGCCGCGTCAATCATGCTATTTATCGGCTGCTATCAAGTGCCGATGTATCTGACCCCAATGATCATGCGACGCTTGCATCCGGTTCCAGCAAGCGTTCCCCCTTAAAGGGGTGGGAAAACAGACTTGAGGTAGGACGCGAAATACCTCAACAATGCGCGCCAAAGGCTTCGGCTTTAACTCCAAGGGAGACGAACAATGGCACACCCCAAAATTGGCTTTATCGGTCTGGGACTAATGGGCGGCGCGATGGTGTCGCGCCTGCAAGATCAAGGCTACCAGCTTTGCGTCTTGGGCAATCGGGATCGCACCGAGTTGGACAAGGCCATTGCCCGCGGCGCGACCGAGGCGAGCAGTCCAAAAGAATTGGCCGCGGCCAGCGATGTCATCATGCTCTGTGTCGGAACATCCGATCAGGTGGAAAGCCGCATGAAAGGCGACGACGGTGTCATGGCCGGACTTGCAGCAGGCAAAGTGGTCATTGATTTCGGCACCTCCCTGCCCGCCTCTACCAAGGCGCTTGGTGCAGAGGTTGCGGCAACTGGCGCAAACTATCTTGATGCCCCGATTGGCCGCACCCCGTCCCACGCGCTTGAAGGTAAAATTAACCTCATGTGCGCGGGTGACAAAGCGACGTGGGAACGCGTTAGACCGGTTCTTGATGACTTGGCCGAAAACGTCTTTCACTTAGGCGCTTTGGGCAATGGCCATACGGTCAAGCTGATCAACAACTTTTATGGACAAACCATGGCCAATGCTTTTGCCGAAGGGATGGCAACTGCCGACACCATGGGCGTGGATCGCCGCGATGTTTATGACGTCATCAACTCCGGCCCACTTGGATCAATTTTCATGGATTTGATGGCCGCCTATAGCCTTGATGGTGATCCCAACAAGCTTGCCTTTTCCATAAAGAACGCAGGCAAGGACGTGAATTACTATTCGGAAATGTGTGCAGATGCAGGGATTCCATCGCTGATGGCCCAAGGCGCGCTAAGCGCCCTGCAAGACGCCGCGTCCCAAGGCAAAGGTGAGGCGATGGTGCCGGAAATGACCGACTACTTTGTCGCGCGCAACAAATAGGCGATCACAACCGATAGGCGTCTTTGGCGAGGCGATAACTCAGGTCATGCGCGACCTCGAACGCCTCCGCCTCGCTTAAGCGCCCAGTAGACACCAGTTCCGCCAAATAAGCGCAATCAGAACGCCGAGCCACATCATGGCGCGCGGGGATCGAACAGAACGCCCGCGTGTCATCATTAAAGCCAGCCGTATTATAAAAACCGCAGGTTTCTGTGGTGGCTTCCCGGAATTTCTTGATGCCCTCAAAGCTGTCAAAAAACCACCACGGCGGCCCCAGCTTTAGGGACGGATAAGCCCCGGCAAGCGGTGCCAACTCGCGCCCATAAGAGCTTTCATCCAAAGTAAACAGAATGATGCTCAACCCCGGCTCCATGCCCACCGCATCCAAAAGCGGTTTTAGCGCATGCACGTAATCCGTGCGCCCCGGTATATCGAACCCCATGTCCCGCCCGTGGCGCTCAAACACCGCAGCACTATGATTGCGCCGCGAGCCTGCATGAATTTGCATCACCAACCCATCATCAAGGCTCATCCGCGCCATTTCAGTTAGCATCTGCCCGCGAAACGCATCCGCCTTGTATGGCGTCAGATCACCACTTAGCGCTTTTTGAAACATCGCTTCGGCCTCTTGCGCCGACATGTCCGCCGTGGTTGCGGCGTGATGCCCATGATCGCTTGCGGTTGCGCCATGGTCTTTGAAAAAGGCACGCCGCGCCCGGTGCGCGTTCAGATAGCCTGCCCAAGTCGTCGTGTCTTCGCCGGTGATCTCCCCAAGCTTGGCGACGTTATCTGCAAAGCCCTCGAACTCCGGATCAACGATTGCGTCGGGGCGATAGGTGGTCACAACGCGCCCCGACCAACCGCTATCACGGATCTGCTTATGCCAACTCAGATCATCAAGCGCGCCTTCGGTGGTGGCCAAGACTTCAAGATTGAACCGCTCAAACAACGCACGCGGCAAAAAGGCATCCGTCGCCAGTTTCGTTTCAATATGATCATAGTAAGCATCTGCCCTATCCCCGTTTAACGGCATGTCCAAGCCAAACACATGTTCAAACGAATGGTTCAGCCACATGGCCGACGGCGTGCCACGGAACAGATGAAAGTTCTGCGCAAAGCGCTGCCAAATGACGCGCGGATCGGTTTCAACGTGGCCCCCATCAACGCGCGGCACCCCCAAATCGGACAAAGCAACACCCTGACTGGCCAACATGCGAAACACATAGTGATCGGGGATCACAAACAACTCTGCCGGGTTTGGAAACCGCTCGTTCTTGGCAAACCAAGATGGGTCACAATGCCCATGAGGGCTAATCAGCGGCAAGTCCTTAACGCTGTCATAAAAGGCGCGCGCCAGATCACGCGCACGTGGCGCGGTCGGGAACAGTCGATCAGGATCGGTCAGGGACATGGTGCAAAATCTCGAGTTACCGCTTTGGATGGAACGCCATGCTAAAGCGCGGTGCTTAAACTACAAGCAGTTGCCCCCCTCAAACAACTAGCTCTGGTCAAGATGACAAATTCCGGGCAATTTTCCCATTATGAAAGTGTAATAACTCAAATATGTTCATTTCGCAGGTCCAGATGCTCTAGTTATAGGCGCTGGATTTTAGCGAGGCGGCCAAACCGTCCTCGCACCATGGAATTTAACGGCCGTATCGTAACAATCCGGGAAAACACCCGGAGAGACATACGCCGACGACAGAGGGGATTAAAATGGTTTTACCAGTCATAGCACTTGTGGCAGGCGTAGGTGCGCTTGGATACTGGGGCACGGTCGATCACGCCAAAGATATGGAAGCGGCAGTTGCGACCAACGCGAGTGCTGCCGTGGACGGTACAAGCATCCACAAGGTGACCACCGAAATTTCAGGCCGCGATATCACCGTGACCGGCATTGCTCATAGCGAAGCGGAACGTGACGCGATCCTCGCCCGTTTGGGTGATGTCAAAGGCCGCCGCGCTATTCGCGACGAGTTGGAAATCCTGCCCGTGGCAGAAACCTATGCGTTTAACGCGACCAAATCCGAAGACGGGCTGGCCCTATCGGGCGTCATGCCCACGAACGGCGCGCTTGATACGATTAAAAGCGGCTTTGGAACGGCCAAGGGCATCGACAGCCTTAGCCTTGCCAGTGGCGAGCCTGATATGAAATTTGGCGATGCGGCCAACAGTGGGCTTCTTGCACTTGGCAAACTTTCTGAAGGCGAGTTGAACATCACCGGCAATACCGTGCGCCTGCGCGGATTGGCTCAGGATGCGGCCACGCTTGCAAGCGTTGAAAACATAGAGCTTCCCGAAGGCTACACGCTTGAAGCCGATCTCTCGGTCCCGCTACCGACGCGAGACGCTTATACCTTTTCGCTTACAAAAAACGAAAACGGCGCGATTTCGGGTCAAGGCTTTGCTCCTAACGAAGCGAGCGCGGCGGCGATTAAAGCGGCCATTGGCAGTGATGTGGATATTGAACTGGCCGACGGCGCACCGGATGTAGATTGGGCCGAACTGGTTGGCGCAGGTCACGCCGCGCTTGGTCAAATGGAACAAGGCGAGGTGTCAATTCGCAGTAACATGCTGACAGTCACTGGCGTTGCTCCAGAAGGCGCCAGCGAAATGATTACCGCAACTCTGGCCGAAGCGATGCCAGTGGGCGCGCAACTCAGCACCACAATCGCGGAACCTGATCCAATCTTACCGCCAAAAACGGCGCTGAATGTCTTTGTTGATGCCAATGAAGAAATCACCGTTTACGGCGACGGACCGCAAGACCTGTCAGACCAAGCCGTACGTGACGCGCTTGGCCTGCCAAACACGACCAAAATCGATGTAAACGGTGTTGATACCGAAGCGGGCCCCGCCCTTGCGGAACTAGAAGCGATCAAGGATTGGTTGCCAGAGTTTGAAACAGCGCTCTTTGAAGTATCCGGCGATGGTATTACCCTTGAGGGCGAAACCAAATCGGACGTGGACGCCACGCTTTTGGCAGAAACGCTTGGCAGTGATGACCGCTTTTCAGGCATCACAGTGCGCCCGACGCAGCGCGAATATGAAAACGGCTTTAAGCGCCTTGATCTGGTGAATGGCGATATGATGGAATATATCGCAGGCTATTGGATCCCGGTTGCCGCCTTTGATGTTAGCGCCTCAAGCTGCACCACAAACCTTGAAGGGCTCGTACAACGTCAACGTGTGACTTACGTGCTCGGGGATGCGACCCTGTCCCCCAAAGCGCGGCGCGCGGTAAACGCCCTTGCAGGGCTGCTGCGCAAGTGCTTGGTCGAAGACGGCATGTATGTGCAGATCGACGGGCACACAGATTCCGTTGGGGATGACGCCTATAATCTTGAACTCAGCAAAGCGCGCTCTGCGTCCGTTGTGAATGCCCTGTCGGAACGCGGCATTACCGCAGACCGCATGAAATCAGCTGGTTATGGCGAAAGCGAACCGATCGCGACCAACGACACAGAGGAAGGTCGGGCCATGAACCGTCGCACTCAAATTACATTGATGGGCCGCTAAGTGCGCGCCATCACAAACAATATCTTGAGAGGGAAGAAACATGTTTAGAAACTGGGGATTTTTGCTTGGTGAAATCTGGACGCTGATCGCATTGGCCGCACTATTGGGGCTTTTGATTGGCTGGTGGATTTGGGGCCGGATTGCAAGCGCATTGCGCGGCGAAACAGATACATTGCGCCTGCGCGCCGACGAGTTGGAAAACACTTACAAGCGCGAAAAAGCCAACCGCGAAGGTTTGGAAATGGATCTGAAAGCCGAGCGCGAAAAGATCGGCGCGTTTGATGGGCGCATGGCCGAGCTACAGGCGCAAAACACGTCCAAACTTGGCGCATTTCAAAGCCAAATCGGCGAACGCGACAAAAAGATCATGGAACTGGAACGGTTTTCTGCTGAAACCGAACGCCGAGAATCGGCCCTCAAGGTCGCAACGGGCAATAGCCAATCACGCATTGCCGAACTGGAACGCTCTTTGGCTGCGGCAAGCAGCAACCGCGCCGCAGACGCGACAATGCAAACCGAATTGGCCGTTGCCAAACGCGAAAGCGCTTCGGCAAGTTCTGATCTGGCCGCATGTCGTCAGTTGCACAGATCCAAGGATGCGGAAATTGCATCCCTTAAGGCGCAACTGGCATCCAGCGCGAACGCAGGTTCAAATGCGGGCGCAACGGCACCACTTGGCTTTGCCAGTGCCGCCGCCATGAGCGAAGCGCCAGCCGCGTTCAAAGGCGCGAAAACTAAAGCCAAAACAGCCGCAAAGCCTGCTGCCAAAGCGAAGGCTCCAGCAAAGGCAAAGGCCGCTGCCAAGCCTGCCGCAAAAGCAAAAGCGTCTACGACGGCAAAAGCGACCACCAAAGGCGCATCAACTGGCAAGTCGACAGGTGCGGGCACACGTCCAACACGCCTAAACGCGGCGCGCGGTGGCAAAGCGGATGATCTTAAACAGATCAAAGGCATCGGACCGAAGCTTGAAAAGCTATGTAACAAGCTTGGCTTTTACCACTTCGATCAAGTTGCGGCTTGGAAGAAAGCCGAAGTCGAATGGGTTGACCAAAACCTCGAAGGCTTTAGCGGTCGGGTATCGCGTGACGAATGGGTCAAGCAAGCCAAGGTTCTGGCCAAGGGTGGGCAAACTGCCTTTTCCAATAAGGTCAAAAAAGGCGGCGTCTATTGATCGTCTCGCTTTAATTAAATCGAAAAAGGGCAGGTGCGACCCTGCCCTTTTTTTGTCCGCACACTTATTCCAGCGCGCTAATCGCTCCAGCGCACCACTTGGCCCTGAACAGACCGCAGCGCACCGGGCATAATTTCCAGCCCCAAAATCCGGTTCGGGTTCGTGGGGGGCGGAAATGTAATCCCCTGCGCGTGCACAGGCACAAATCCGAACCGCCGATAATAGGGCGCATCCCCAATCAGAACCGCGATTTCCCAGCCCGCCACGCGCGCGGCATCAACGGCAAAATCAATCAACTGACCGCCTAAGCCCTCGCCCTGCCGGGTCGGATGCACGGCAATCGGCCCCAGCAACAACGCAGGCGTGTCGCCAATCCGTACAGGCCACTGGCGAATAGCCCCTGCCAGCACGTCCAAATCATCGCGCGCCACAAATGACAGCTCCGCCAACGGCTCCACCCCCTCGCGCAAACGATAAGAGCTTAACGCGTGGCGCCCCGGCGCAAAGGCCAGATCAAAGAGGTATTCCACCTCTAGTTGGTCGTCCGGCACTTCCCGGCAAATTCGATACATGGCGGCATGGCCCACCCATTTGGCTTGCAACGCGCGCGAATTGGCCTCAGAAATCGGACAAAACCCGCAACAACGGCGCGCTGGCTACCACGCGCGGCGGGCCCAATCAAATCGAAAGACATCTATCGCCATGTTTTATCGCCCCGGCATCGACCCCCACGGCTTAGCTTTTAACCCCTTCAAAGCGCTGGTCAGCCCGCGCCCAATCGCTTGGGTATCCTCGCTAGATGCAAACGGCGCGGCAAATCTTGCGCCCTATTCCTTCTTCAATGCCTTTGCAGATTCGCCCCCCATGCTCGCTTTTGGATCGGGCCGCAAAAAACTAGGCACAGACGAAGAAAAAGACAGCCTGTCCAATATCCGCGCCACTGGCGAGTTTGTAATCAACGTCGTGGGTTATGACATGATCGATGCGATGAACCAAAGTTCCGTGCATTACCCCGCTGGCGAAGACGAATTCGAACGCGCAGGCATTGAAAAAGCAGCCTGCCAAACCGTCGCCGCCCCGCGTGTCGCAATGGCCCCGGCCGCGTTTGAATGCAAACTGTGG
>CAZBBZ010000129.1:0-7634 GCA_964489925.1 uncultured Rhodobacterales bacterium | reverse complement strand
GCTTTCTGGCGTGCATGATGGCACGCTTGACCCAGACAAAGTCGGCGCGATCCCGTTGTTCGTTGGCACCTTCCTTATCACGCTGATTGCGATGATCGTGGCCGCCCCCATCGGTTTGTTCTCGGCGATCTATTTGTCTGAATTTGCGTCGCCCCGCGTGCGCGCTTGGGCCAAACCGATGCTGGAAATCCTCGCGGGTATTCCAACGGTGGTGTACGGCTTTTTTGCTGCGATCACCGTAGCCCCAGCGATCCGCGGCATGGGCGAAAGCATCGGCCTGACCGTGGCCTCAGAATCCGCGCTGGCCGCAGGATTGGTGATGGGCATCATGATTATTCCTTTCGTGTCCTCGCTTTCAGATGACGTGATTAACTCGGTGCCGCAATCCTTGCGCGATGGCTCTTATGGGCTTGGCGCGACCAAGGCGGAAACGATCCGCCAAGTGGTTCTGCCTGCGGCCCTGCCGGGCATCGTTTCAGCGGTCCTGCTTGGTATTTCCCGCGCGGTTGGCGAAACCATGATCGTGGTGATGGCTGCCGGACAAGGCGCCAACCTAACCGTGAACCCGCTAGAGGCGGTGACAACCGTAACGGTGCAGATCGTGATGCTGATTACCGGAGATACCGAGGCATCAACGGCGGCAGGGCCTGCCTTCACGCTTGGCTTTACACTATTTTGCATAACGCTGCTTTTGAACGTCATCGCGCTGCGCGTCGTTCGCAAGTACCGCGAACTATACGATTAAGGGGATCGGCACATGGTCAGTATGACAGATCTTGCCGCTATTCACGGCTCTGAGGCGTCCATAAAACGACGCAAGTCCCGGCGTGCCGCCGAGCTGCGGTTGCGCATCTATGGGATCATCGCGATTTCATTGGCAGCTTTGGCTTTGGTGGCGCTCTTGTGGTCGGTTGTCGGTAAGGCAACTGGCGCGATTTACGAACACTACCTTGTGTTTGAAACCCCGCTAGAGGCCGCAGCCATTGATCCAAATGGCACAGGTGATCCCGACGTGATCCGCAAGGCGGACTACACAGGCATGACGCGCAACCTGATCCGCAGTAATTTTGACTATGTGACGGACCGGCGCACCAAACGGCAGCTTAATGACCTGATTAGCGTAGGTGCTGCAACCGAACTGCGCGACATGGTACGGGACGATCCGTCTTTGGTAGGCCAATCGCCCAAAGTTGAATACCTCGCCTCCGATGTGGTCGACCTTTACCTAAAGGGCTATTTTGGCCGTCTGCGTGAGGCCGACAGTTCGGGTGCGCTTACGGTTGTAGATGCCGGGAAAACGGTTGAAATTACGTCGTCATCTAACGACTTCACCGCGATCCTAGCGGCTGTAAAACAGCAAATGGGTCGCGAAGCGCGCCGCATCGAAAACCGCATCACGTTAGAGCAGAACGGCATTACCGAATTCGAGCGACGTCTTGGGCTGGGCGTTGCTGAGGACAAAGAGCGCATCGAAGGCGAAATCGCCACCCGCACAGCAAAGCGCAATCAAATCCAAGCGGAGCTGGATGAGTTGTTGGCGCGCGCCGGGACCGCCGATGCAGCGGAAAAGCTGAAGGTTAGCGATGTGTCCGGTCTGATCCGTGTGGGTGAGGGCTGGATTAAATTGACCGAAGTGGGACCGTCATCCGCCAAGGGCACGGTGCTAAAACCCATCGGTGAAACCACCGAGTTCGCACCAGATGATTGGCGCTTGATGGTTAATGATGCCCCCGAAAATTCGCGCAAAGTCAGCGACAACCAAATCGTCTGGGCCGAAACCTTGCGCGAAAACGGTCAAGTCGTGCGCAAACTCAACACGCGGTTCCTGTCCTCAGGCGATAGCCGCGAACCTGAACTTGCGGGACTTTGGGGGGCCACGGTCGGCTCGTTCTGGACCATGGTCGTAACCTTTTTCTTGGCCTTCCCCATCGGGGTGTGCGCCGCGATCTATTTGGAAGAATTCGCGCCCAAGAACCGCATCACTGATCTGATCGAGGTTAATATCAACAACCTCGCAGCGGTGCCGTCGATCATCTTTGGTCTGCTCGGCCTCGCCGTCTTCTTAGGCTTTTTCGGTGTACCAAGATCCGCCCCGCTCGCGGGTGGCATTGTGCTGGCCCTGATGACCTTACCCACGATCATCATCGCAAGCCGGGCCGCAATCCGCGCGGTGCCCCCCTCAATCCGCGACGCGGCGCTCGGCCTTGGCGCATCTAAGCTGCAAACTTCGTTCCACCACGTGTTGCCGCTGGCGATGCCGGGCATTCTAACCGGAACGATCATTGGCATGGCGCAGGCTTTGGGTGAAACCGCCCCGCTGATTATGATCGGCATGGTCGCCTTCATCGTGGATATCCCAACCGGGATTACCGACAGCGCCTCGGCCCTGCCGGTGCAGATTTTCCGCTGGGCCGATTTCCCAGAACGGGCCTTTGAAGCAAAAACAGCAGCCGCCATCGTGGTCTTGCTGCTATTCCTAATCGTAATGAACGCAATCGCGGTGTTCTTGCGGAAACAATTTGAACGGCGTTGGTAAGCGGCTCTTGTAAGCGGCAGTAAGAATGGTGGCGGTAAACGAAATGGATGCGAACATGACAAATATGCGTTTGAACGATGCAAAGATCGACAATACCGCTGTGAAAATCGCAGCAAAAGATGTCGATGTCTTTTACGCGGATAACCACGCGATCAAATCGGTCAGCGTGGACATTCTGTCAAATTCGGTCACGGCGTTCATTGGCCCGTCTGGTTGTGGTAAGTCGACGTTTCTGCGCTGTTTGAACCGGATGAACGACACCATCGATATTTGTCGCGTCACGGGGCAAATCCTGCTTGATGGCGGGGACATCTACGACAACGAAGTCGACCCGGTACAACTGCGCGCCCGCGTTGGTATGGTGTTCCAAAAGCCGAACCCGTTTCCAAAGTCGATCTTTGACAACATCGCCTATGGCCCCCGTATCCACGGTCTTGTCGCTGACAAGGCCGAGCTTGACGATGTGGTTGAACAATCCTTGCGCCGTGCGGCGATTTGGGACGAGGTGAAAGACCGTTTGCAAGAACCCGGCACCAGCCTGTCGGGTGGCCAGCAACAGCGCTTGTGCATTGCCCGCGCAATTGCCACCGCGCCCGAAGTTTTACTGATGGATGAGCCTTGTTCCGCGCTTGATCCCATTGCGACCGCCCAAATTGAAGAACTGATTGACGAGTTGCGAAGCAATTATTCAGTCGTGATCGTCACCCACTCCATGCAGCAAGCCGCGCGCGTTAGCCAAAAGACCGCGTTCTTCCACCTTGGTATTATGGTCGAATACGGCGACACCACGCAGATTTTTACCAATCCCGATGACCAGCGGACCCAAGACTACATCACCGGTCGCTTTGGTTAGGAGATAGACATATGCCCCATATCGTAACCGCATTTGACGACGATCTGATTTCGATCCGCGCCAAGATTTCAGAAATGGGCGGAATTTCGGAAGAAATTCTAGCCAATTCCCTGATCTCTGTGCGCAATCGCGACCCAGAACTGGCAAAAAAGACAATCGAGCGTGACAAACGTCTTGATGCGCTTGAGATGGAAATCGAAGAGATGGCGACAACAACCATCGCCTTGCGCCAACCCATGGCGCAGGATCTGCGCACGCTTTTGTCCGCGATCAAAATTTCCGCAACGCTGGAGCGGATTGGCGATTTGTCCAAGAATGTCGCCAAACGCGCGATCATCATGGCCGAGAGCCGCCCTATCAAGCTGACCTCATCCATCGTGCATATGGGCGAGCAGACGCAAAAGCAGCTTGCAGATGTGTTGGATGCCTATTCCAGCCGCGACACCAAACTTGCGGTGGATGTTTGGAACCGCGACGCGGATTTGGACGAGACTTATAACTCCATTTTCCGCGAGTTGATGACCTATATGATGGAAGACCCGCGCACGATTGGTGTGGGCTCGCAGCTGTTGTTTATCGCCAAAAACCTAGAACGCATTGGCGATCACACCACGCATATTTCCGAAAAAATCTACTATATCGTTGAAGGCACCGTTTTGGGCGATGACCGTCCAAAGGGCGAGCCGCTCGGCATTGATCTAAAGGCTTAAAGCCATGACCGCCAAGATACTGATTGTTGAAGACGAAGAAGATCTTGCTGAGCTTTTGTCGTATAATTTCGGCAAAGAGGGCTATGATACCTGCAAAGTAGATGATGGCGACGATGCGATCATCGCGGTTGAAGACGAACAACCCGATCTGGTGGTCCTTGATTGGATGCTGCCCAATGTGTCTGGCATCGAAATTTGCCGCCAAATCCGAGCGCGCAATGAAACGCGCAATGTGCCGATCATCATGCTGACCGCGCGGGGCGACGAAGACGACCGTATTCGTGGCCTGAACCGGGGCGCGGATGACTATGTGACCAAGCCGTTTTCTATGACCGAACTCATGGCGCGCACCCACGCTTTGTTGCGCCGCTCGAACCCCACAGCGGTCGACAGCAATTATATGTTTCAAGACATCATCGTTGATCGAAATTCGCGCCGGGTAAAACGCGGCGACCGCGACGTGCGCCTTGGGCCAACAGAATTCAAACTGCTCGAAGTCTTAATCCGCCGTCCGGGGCGCGTCTTTGAACGCGCGGACCTTTTGGACCGGGTTTGGGGCCAAGACAGCGACGTTGAATTACGGACGGTTGATGTGATGGTCGGCCGCCTACGCCGCGCCTTGAACCGTCGCGGAGAACGCGATCCCATCCGCACCGTGCGCTCGGCTGGCTATTCTTTGGATGAAACCTACGCAGCGTCAGGTTAATATTGCTTAAATAATTCGCTTTTCTAATAGCCGAAAACCTGTGAACTCTTTAGGGTGCGCATCAACGTGCCGTGTGATCATATGTTTTTTTAGGGAAAAGTAGTTTGGCGTTACAAAACCAAAGCGAAACAAGCGTTCGCGTTAAGATGCCCCCAAAACGCAATTGGTTGCGCAGCATTTTTGACTTTTTACTATCAATCGCGATTATTCCCGGCGCATATCTTATGCTTTTTTTCCGGGTTAAGGGCGGCGCGCGCTTTCCGCAAACTCATAAACGTCTGCAATCCATCGGTGTTTATCCGATGCGCGATCACTACTATGAGCCGCTGTTTAACGTAAATCATCTGCAACAAGCGTTGGATGTGCCCCGCAATCTTCCGAATTTGGACCTGTGCGATGAGGCGCAGTTGGCGTTGTTGCGCTCGATGGACAAAAGCGACGAATTTGTCGCCTTTGTTGAAGCGCAAAAAACCGCCGCGCCCGGCGCAGGTTTCACTATCAAAAACGAGTTTTTTGAAGGCGGCGACGCTTGCTTTTTTCATCAGTTTATCCGCCACACCAAACCCTCAAAGATCATTGAAATCGGCGGTGGGTTTTCGACGCGGGTGGCCAATGGCGCATTAAAGCTGAATGCACAAGACGGGGCTGCTTGCGACCATATCTGCATCGAGCCTTATGAACAGCCGTGGCTTGAAAAGCTATCGGATGTCACGCTTGTCCGTAAGCTTTTACAAGACCTCGATTTCAACTGGTCCGAAACGCTTGGGCCGGGCGATATCCTGTTTGTCGACAGCTCGCATATCATTCGCCCGCAAGGGGACGTGCTAAAAATCTATCTTGAAATCCTGCCCCTCTTGCCAAGTGGCGTTGTGGTGCATGTGCATGATATTTTCACGCCGCGTGACTATTTGCGAACTTGGATCGAAGACGATGCAAGGCTTTGGAACGAGCAGTATTTGCTGGAAGCGCTGCTACAAAATGACAGCCGCTACGAAATTGTCGCGGCGCTCAACTATCAAAAGCATGAAAACTTTGGCGACCTAAAACGGGTTTGCCCTTATTTGACGCCACAAAGCGAACCGGGCTCGTTTTATTTCCGCGTGAAGTAATAAGTCCTATCGCGCGCGCTTCGATTCAGCGCGCCCGATTTTAACACGTGCTAGTTTAGCGCGACCGGCGATCTCGACGTGCTGACATTGGCTGGAACGCCACGGCCACATGCGCCTCGCAATAAGGCTTGCCCGATTGCACAGCCAAACCACAGAACCAAAAATCATCCGTCGCGGGATCACCGATGGGCCATTTGCATGTGCGCTCGGTCAAATCCATCAGCTTTAGACGCTTGGACTGTTTTTCAATCTCAGCCAAATTGGCCAAAGCTTCGGCACTAATCTCAGACTGCGACGGTTGCGGCGGCAAAGGCTGACCGGCAGGTACAATCTGCTTGCGCGTTGCGGGCAATGCCGCTGGCTTTGCATCCGCTGCCGCTGGCTTTGCCGCGGGCGCTGCTGCGGGCTTTGCCGCTTTTTTCGCGCGTGGCTTGGCTGCTGGCTTATCAGCGCTTTTATCTGTATCGCTTTTGGTCGTCGTCGTTGCCCGGTTCGACAGGCCCAAACGGTGCACTTTACCAATCACCGCATTACGCGTGACGCCGCCAAGTTCCTTGGCAATCTGGCTGGCCGATTTTCCATCGGTCCACATGGTCTTAAGGGTCTCGACCCGCTCGTCAGTCCAGGACATGCGCCGTTCCTTCGTAATTTTGTCGCGAAAACATCTGTCAGATACGCGCTACCTGTTTTCCTTACAAGGGTTTAACTATGGATAGTTGCGAAATTCGGCCCAATCATGGCGCGTTTTTCTAGCAATCGTTTCGTTGACACTAGGTTAGCGCCCTGTAAATTGCCACTTCCCGCCCGTTTTGGCGGGATTTTTTGTCCAAAGATCAACCACAATCACAAACCCAAGGAAGGGAGAGCGAAAATGGTCACAGCTGTAATGCCGACCTACGCGCGTGCAAACTTATCCTTCGTCAAAGGCGAGGGCGTTTGGCTAGTGGATGATCAAGGACGACGATTTCTGGACATGGGCGGTGGCATCGCGGTGAACGCTTTGGGCCACGCGCACCCCAAATTGGTCAAAGCGCTGCAAGACCAATCCCAAGAGCTGTGGCACACGTCCAATCTATACAACATTCCTCAGCAAACCCGGCTGGCCGATATGCTGGTCGAACACACCTTTGCAGATACGGTGTTTTTTACCAATTCCGGCACCGAAGCGATGGAATGCGCGGTCAAAATGGCGCGCAAGCATTTCTCGGCCAAGGGCGAGGAACAGCGCAACCGGATCATCACCTTTGAAGGCTCGTTTCACGGGCGGACATTGGGCATGATTTCAGCTGCGGGCAGTGAAAAGCTGACCAAGGGCTTTGGCCCCATCCTAGACGGTTTCGATCATGTGCCTTTTGGCGATCACGACGCGGTGCGCGCGGCTGTGACCGATCAAACAGCGGCCATCCTGATCGAGCCGATCATGGGCGAAGGTGGTATTCTGCCCGTGCCTCATCAGTGCTTGGCAGGCCTGCGCGCGCTTTGCGATGAACACGGCATTTTGCTGATATTTGACGAAATCCAATGCGGCATGGGGCGGACAGGCAAGCTGTTTGACCATGAAAACGCAGGCGTCACCCCCGATATCATGGCCGTGGCCAAAGGCATCGGTGGGGGCTTCCCGCTGGGGGCTTGTCTGGCAACGGCGGATGCCGCAGGCGGCATGGTCGCGGGCAGCCATGGGTCGACCTATGGCGGCAACCCCTTGGCCTGCGCTGTGGGC
>CAZBBZ010000128.1:0-7635 GCA_964489925.1 uncultured Rhodobacterales bacterium | reverse complement strand
GTGGGATTGGGTTGATGCCCGATGTGGGGGGCAGCTATATTTTGGGCCGCGCGCCGGGTGCGTTAGGGGTCTATTTGGGGCTGACCGGCACGCGCATGGGGGCGGCGGATGCGATTTATGCAACTTTCGCCGATGAGTTTGTACCCCAAGACAATTGGCCCAGCTTGATGGACGCGTTGGTGAAAACGGCAGACATAGGTGCGATCAACCGCGCCGCCGCCCCTGCCCCGGATGGAATTTTGAAGGCCGCGCAATCGGAAATTGACGCGATTTTTGCGGGCACAACCCTGAGCGACATTGAAATAGCGCTGATCAATAATTCGTCCGAGTTTGCCAAAGACGCGGCCAAACGCCTTGGCAAAGGATCACCATTGGCGATGGCCTGTGCGCTCGAAACAATCCGTGATGGCAGGGCAAGATCGCTACCCGATGCATTGCGCTGGGAATACCGGTTTTCCTATCGCGCACAACAGCAGGGTGATTTGATTGAAGGCATCCGTGCGCAAATCATCGACCGCGATTTTGCACCTAAATGGCGGCATCGTGATATGAACGTGCCGCGCCAAGACATCGATGACATGCTGGCGGCATTGGGTGCGCAAGACTGGACGGAAACAGGATACTCATCATGAAAATCGCATTTATCGGCCTTGGAAATATGGGCGCGCCAATGGCGTTGAACTTATTGGCGGGCGGGCATGAAGTGATCGGGGTTGATCCGGTCGCCAAGCCAGATGGCTTGGCCATGGCAGGGTCCATCGCGCAGGCTTGCCAAGGCGCTGATGTGGCCATTTCGATGCTGCCCAACGGCGCTATTTTGCGCGATGTTGGCACCGAGGTCATTGCCGCCCTTTCAAAAGGGGCTGTGTTTATCGACTGCTCCACCGTAGATGTAGAAAGTGCGCGCGCTGTGGCTGAGGGGGCGCAAACCGCCGGGTTGCACATGCTTGATGCGCCCGTTTCGGGCGGAATCACAGGGGCGGCTGAAGGGACGCTTACCTTTATGATTGGGGGGGATAAAGCGGCATTGGAAACCACCCAGCCCTTGTTTGATATTATGGGGCAAAAGGCAGTGCATTGCGGGGCGCCCGGCGCGGGGCAAGCGGCCAAAATCTGTAACAACATGATCCTTGGAGTGACGATGCTTGGCACCTGCGAAGCCTTTGCCTTGGCGGATAAACTGGGCCTTGATCGACAAGCCATGTTTGATGTTGTCTCGACCTCATCCGGCTATAGCTGGTCCATGAACGCCTATTGCCCGGCACCCGGCATTGGCCCGCAAAGCCCGGCTGACAATGACTATAAGCCGGGGTTTGCCGCAGAGTTGATGCTTAAGGATTTGGGGCTTAGCCAAGATGCCGCCGCAGCTTGCGATGCGGACACGCCGATGGGCGCGATGGCCCAAGAATTATATGACAATTTCGTCAACCAAGAGGGCGGCAAGGGTACAGATTTTTCCGCTGTCTTGCCGTGGTTTTCTGCGCGCAGTCGGTCCCAATGACGCAACCAGGCGCGCTAGTCGTTTTCCGAGATTAGGATATAGCCGGCCCCATAGACCGTTTTGATGATCTTGGGGTTTTTGGGCGAGTCCCGCAGCTTTGAGCGCAACCGCGACACGCGCACGTCTATGGCGCGATCAAACGAATGACGGTCTGCGTTGTCTTGCAAATCTTCGCGCAGCTTTTCGCGGGTAATAAGTCGGTTTGGATTGCTAAGAAAGATCGTCAAAATCGCGACTTCGCTTGCGGATAGGCGCTCCACCTGCCCGGTTTTATCGCTTAAAGTAAACCGCGACAGATCAACGGTTAGATCACCGATGGTATGCACAGATTTCACTTGTTCCGGCAGCGGTTTAGAGCGCCTAGTCAACGCACCAACGCGCGCCACCAATTCGGGCATTTCAAAGGGTTTGGCCAGATAGTCATCCGCCCCCAATTCGAACCCCGCGATTTTGTCATTCAATCCCGCACGACCCGAAATGACCAAAATTGCAGCCCCGTGCCGCGCGGATGTTTTGCGCAACACCCCCAAGCCGTCGCGATCTGGCAGACCCAAATCTAGCACGCAAACCGTTGGGTCAAAGCCTTCGATGTCCCGCTCAAAGTCTTGCGCGCGCCCATAAGCGCGGACGTCATAGCCAGCATCACGCAGGGCATTGGCGATGAGTGTCTGAAGCTCTAGCGTGTCTTCAAGAACGGCGATGCGGGCGGCTTTGGTCAAGTTGCGATCTTATCTAACTGACGTTTCAAATCATCAAATCCGAACGGTTTGGACAAAACGAGATGTGCATTTTGTGCCGCCTGCCGCAAGTCAGAATCGCCCGGCAACCCCGTGATGACCAAAACAGGCACATGAGGCGGCGCCGCCTTTGCCACATCAAGGCCGGTACCACTTTTGCCGATATCAAGATCTGTGACGATCAAACTAAGCCCATCAATCGTCAAAAGCTGTGTGGCCTCATTGACCGACGCGGCCTCAATCACGTCATGCCCATAGGCGCGCAAATACCCGCGCACAGACTTGCGAACATCGTCATCATCATCGACTAACAAAACCAGCCCATGTTCATCGGGTGTCGGGATCAAATAAGGGATGCGCATGGTGACAATCGCACCCCCTTTGGGCTGATTAGCAAATTTTAGAATGCCGCCACTGGATTTCGCAAAATCATAGGCCGAGGTCAGGCCAAGCCCGCGCCCGACTTTGCCGTCCTTGGTTGAAAAGAACGGGTTCAGCGCCTTATCAAGCGCGTCTGGTTCAAAGCCGGGGCCATCATCCAAGACTTGGATTTGCAGTTGCTTGTCAGGTGTTTTGCGAATGTGAATATTGATCGCACCCTGTTCCCCACAAGCCTCGCCTGCATTAATGACAAGGTTCAAAAGCGCATCTTGGGCAAAACCTGCATCAAAGATCAGACGATCATCGGGCAGGTCATTGATAAGCTCACAGGTAATGCCGTCCGGCAGGGCGGCTTGGGCAAGTGCCAAAAAAGCTTTCAAAAAAGGGTCAAGTTTGACCGTGCTTGGGTCGATGCCCAGTTGTGGGGACACGCTGTTCAAACGGCCCACCAAATCCGCACCACGACGGGCGGCTGATTTGATGGTGTCGCTGATATCAAGCACCTCTGGGTCCACGTCCCGAATGCTGTCCAGACGAGATTGCTGCCCCATGATGATGGTCAAAAGGTTGGAAAAATCATGGGCCATCGCGCTGGTGAGCTGCGTGGCCAATTCGCGGCGGCGGGAATATGTCAGCGCGTTGCGGGTCGTCACTTCTTCGGTGACATCGGTGGATAGGATGTAAATGCCTTCCACATCGCCTCTTGGACCCACTTCGGGCGTCATTGCCAGACGCACATATTTGCCCGACTGGTCGTCGCGAAATTCAGATACATTTTCTTTGCCCGCAAAAGCCTGTTCGAACTGCGGCGCCACATGAGACCACACATGTCGACCCAAGACATCGCGCATATGACGCCCAATCACATCCGCTTCGGTTTCCGGCAAAATACGCGCCAACCAGCCATTGGAGTGTGTATAGAGACCGTTTGCGTCCACATGGGCAATATGGGCTGGTGTCATGCGGTTGATCAAATCAAGGCGCTCGCGGCTGGCTTGCAGCTCTTGCCGTGCAAGCTCAAGGGCGCGCACGGTGGCGGTCAGCTCTCTGTTTGTTGCGGCGAGCTTGGCTGATCGGTCCAGCAATTCTTCGGATAGGCTTTCGGTATGGGATCGGTTGCGTTCTTCTTGCTGCTTTATTTCGGTAATATCGGTGTAAACGGTGATCCATCCGCCTTCATCCAACGGGCAACCATCGACGGATATTGACGTGCCATTCGCCCGGCTTCGTTCGAAATAATGCGGTTCGAACTTGCGGGCCAAGGCGACTTTGTCTTGGACGAAGACATCAATATCATCCACTTGGCCGTATTCCCCGTGAACCGCCAAATGCGTGAGCGTCGTCGCAAAATCCGCACCCGGCGCCATCAGATCATCGGGAATATCGAACATGGCTTGAAAGCGATCATTGGCGTGAACCAGTTTCAAATCTTGGTCGTGGATCGAAATCGCCTGTGAAATCAGGTTCAGCCCGGACCGGATCATCCCGACCATTTGTGACGCTTGTCTGCTCATCCATGTCTTATAGCAAAACCCGCACAGAAAAGCCGAGCAAATTGAGCTTGCAACAATTTGTTAGGATTGAGACAAACTATTGCAGGAATCCATGGCTAACGTGGATCTGGAACCGCGGCGTAGACTGCGGTCAGGGAGGACTAAAGATGTCGGCGAGACCGAACTCATCAGCAGCGGTGACGCTGCCTGACTTGCTGTCGCGCAACGCGCAGACCATGGGCGCCAAGGCCGCATACCGCGAAAAAGAGTTTGGCATTTGGCAAAGCTGGACGTGGTCACAAGCGGCAAAACAGGTTGATGATTTCGCAAAAGGTCTTTTGGAGCTGGGGGTAAACGCTGGCGATTTGGTTGCTGTAATTGGGCGCAACCGCCCTGCGCTTTACTGGGCGATGTTGGCCACGCAAAAAACGGGCGCTATCCCTGTGCCGCTTTACCAAGATGCGGCGGGCGAAGAAATTGCCTATGCGCTCGATCATTGTGGCGCGCGTTTTGCAGTTGTGGGCGATCAAGAACAGGTCGACAAAATCACGGATGTCAAAGACCAGTTGCCCGCGCTTGAGCGTGTGATCTATCTTGATGGCCGCGGCTTGCGCAAATACGACCACAGCGCGCTGACGTCATATGCGGATGTGCTGGCATCCGGGGCAAAGGCGAAAAACGACGCGGAACTTGCCGCGCGCCATGATGCGCTAACACCGTCGTCGACTTGCGTGATGTTATATACCTCTGGAACGACCAGTCGGCCCAAAGGCGTCGTGCTATCCAACCACAACGTGATCGAAACGGCGAAAAATTCTTGCGAGTTTGACAATCTTAAAGCGGACGAGGAAATCCTTGCCTATTTGCCCATGGCTTGGGTTGGTGATTTCATTTTTTCCATGGGCCAAGCGCTTTGGACAGGGTTTTGTGTCAACTGCCCGGAAAGCCCGGACACGATGCAAGCCGATTTGCGCGAAATTGGCCCCACCTATTTCTTTGCGCCGCCCCAAGTGTTTGAACGTCAACTGACCCAAGTGATGATCCGCATGGAAGATGCGGGGAAGTTCAAGCGGGCGATGTTTCACCACTTTATGGAGGTGGCCAAACGTGTGGGCCCTAAGCTTTTGGATGGGCATCCGGTTGGTTTGATGGATCGGCTGTCCTATAAAATTGGCAAATATTGCGTGTTTGCACCGCTCAAGGACACGCTTGGACTGGGGCGCGTGACCGTCGGCTATACCGCTGGCGAGGCCATTGGGCCGGAATTGTTCCAATTCTATCGCTCGCTTGGGATCAACCTGAAACAACTTTACGGGCAGACCGAAGCAACGGTGTTCATTACCCAACAGCCCAACGGCGAAGTGCGCGCAGATACTGTTGGCGTTGCCTCGCCGGGGGTGGAGCTTAAAATCTCTGACAGCGGCGAAGTGTTTTACCGCTCGCCCGGCGTATTCGTGGAATATTTCAACAATCCCAAAAGCACCGCTGACACTAAGGACGCGGAAGGCTGGGTCGCCACGGGGGATGCGGGTTTCATCGAAGAAACCTCTGGCCATTTGCGCATCATTGACCGGGTCAAAGACGTGGGCAAAATGTCCCAAGGCACCATGTTTGCGCCGAAATACGTTGAAAACAAGCTGAAATTCTATCCCGACATTCTTGAAGCGGTGGTGTTCGGGGATGGGCGCGACAAATGCTGTGCTTTCATCAATATCGATCTAACGGCGGTGGGAAATTGGGCGGAACGCAACAATATCGCCTATTCATCCTACCAAGAGCTCTCGCAAAACCCGCAAGTGCTCGACACGATTAGCGCTCATGTGGCGGAGGTAAACGGCTCCATTGCCCAAGATCCGATGTTGTCCAACTGTCAGATCCATCGCTTTTTGGTACTGCACAAAGAAT
Source organism: uncultured Rhodobacterales bacterium (assembly GCA_964489925.1). Classification (GTDB taxonomy): domain Bacteria; phylum Pseudomonadota; class Alphaproteobacteria; order Rhodobacterales; family Rhodobacteraceae; genus CAYLLD01. The sequence continues at coordinate 1,618 of CAZBBZ010000128.1, read as the reverse complement.
TGGATGCCGATGACGGCGAAATGACCCGCACGCGCAAAGTGCGCCGTGGTGTCATTGGCGAAAAATACACCGATCTGATTGACGCGCTTTATAGCGATGCGGCCCAAATCTTTACGGAAACCGAAGTCACTTATGAAGACGGGCGCAAAGGGAAAATTGCGGCAACTTTGGATATTCGGGACGCAAAAACCTTTGCCCCCAGCACCGCAAAGATTGCAGCGGAATGAACGAGATGAGCACAGGATTTGTAACCCAAGACGGTCGCAAAATTGGCGATGTGATGTTGGAAATGCGCGATATCACGCTGCGCTTTGGCGGTGTGGAGGCGATCAAGAACATCAGCTTTGACATTCGCGAAGGTGAAATCAGAGCCATCATTGGCCCCAATGGTGCGGGCAAATCATCCATGCTGAACGTGATTTCCGGCTTTTACGTCCCCCAAGAGGGCGAGGTTTGGTTTCACAACAAAAAGCGCCCGCCGCTAAAGCCTTATCAGGTGGCCCGCCAAGGGATTGCGCGCACGTTTCAGAACATCGCGTTGTTTGAAGGCATGACCGTGCTGGATAACATTATGACGGGGCGGTTGAATTACACCAAATCTGGCCTCTTGGCCCAAGCGATCTGGGCGGGAAAAGCCGAGCGCGAAGAAACCGAAAATCGCGCTAAGGTCGAGCGCATTATCGACTTTCTTGAAATTCAGGCGATCCGCAAAACGCCCGTTGGCCGCCTGCCCTATGGATTGAAAAAACGGGTCGAACTTGCCCGCGCCTTGGCTGCTGAGCCCAAGTTGCTTTTGCTGGATGAACCCATGGCGGGCATGAACGTCGAAGAAAAAGAGGACATGTCGCGCTTTGTCTTGGATGTGAACGATGAGTTTGGCACCACGATTGCTCTGATCGAGCACGATATGGGCGTGGTCATGGATTTGTCTGACCGCGTTGTGGTGATGGATTACGGCAAAAAGATTGGTGACGGCACGCCGGATGAAGTGCGCAACAACCAAGCGGTGATCGACGCCTATTTGGGGGTGGCCCATGACGACTAGTGGTTTCTATTTCACGGCGAGGGGCATCTGATGTCGGCTGATTTTCTTTATGGCGTCGAGGTGGTCATCAACGGCCTGATGGCTGGCGTGATGTATTCGCTGGTCGCCCTTGGGTTTGTGTTGATCTTTAAGGCTTCGGGCATTTTCAACTTTGCCCAAGGCGTGATGGCCCTCTTTGCCGCGCTTACGCTTGTGGGCATCATGGAAGGCCAAGTGCCCTTTGCCCATCTAATCAACGCGACGTTTGGTACAGAAATCCACCATTTTGGTTGGCATGTGCCCGCCCTTTTAGCCATTCTAATGACGGTTGGAGTGATGGTCATCTTTGCCTGGGCGGTGCAACGATTTTTGTTCCGCCATTTGGTAGGGCAAGAGCCTATTATTTTGTTCATGGCGACCATCGGACTGGCCTATTTCCTTGAAGGCATCGGTGATTTGATGTGGGGCTCTGATATCAAAACCTTGGCGCTTGGTTTGCCCCAAGGTGGCGCTCGTTGGTTGGAGGACGCCACATCTGGCTTAGGCGGAGACCAGTTCTATGGCTTCTTCATTGATAAGCTTGACCTTGTGGCT
>CAZBBZ010000127.1:6799-7674 GCA_964489925.1 uncultured Rhodobacterales bacterium | reverse complement strand
GATGCTTGTGTCATTACGGGCGAACCTCAAGAATTTGCTCGGCAATAGCCTAAAGTTGGCTACACTCTCAAGACCTTGATTAACTCCATGTAAGCGCGCGCGCCCTAAATTCAACGTCGTGGGAATAGAGCATTAGGGTGAAAACATGTATATTCGAAAAGAAAAGGGTCCGCTTTTTGCGACTGCGGCTGATGGGAGCAAAATTAGCCGAGCGGATCTGCCACCACGCAACACATCGCGTTGGGTGGCACGGCGCAAGGCCGCGGTGGTCACGGCGGTGGAAGCTGGATTGATCGACATTGACGAAGCCTGCGAGATGTATGCGTTGACAACGGAAGAGTTGGAAAGCTGGATCACAGCGATGTCTCAACATGGGGCGCGTGCGCTACGGGTCACGGCGATGCAACATTATAGACAACCTTAAGTTGTGCGTATATGGTTGGTAGTCAAGCGTAGCTTGCACCCCATTTGCAAGGTCCACGCCCCAAACACATGGAACCAAACAATTTTAGTGATTGTTTTTACGCTCCCAGTAACTGCCGGTTAACCTTTTTCGGCGACCGATAGGGGAGAATTTCATGGCAATGCCGATCGGAGGCAAAATAATGCGTGTGTTACTGGTTGAGGATGATCCCACGACGTCCAAAAGTGTTGAGATCATGTTGGGCAATGCGAATCTCAATGTGTACGCTACCGATTTGGGGGAAGAGGGCATCGATCTTGCGCGTCTTTATGACTATGACTTGATCCTGCTTGACCTAAACTTACCGGATATCTCTGGGCTTGAAGTGCTACGTCAGTTGCGTCTTTCAAAAGTCGAAACGCCAATACTGATCCTGTCGGGTTTGGATGATACGGAAAACAAAATTCGCGGA
>CAZBBZ010000127.1:0-6789 GCA_964489925.1 uncultured Rhodobacterales bacterium | reverse complement strand
TTTGGCTTTGGTGCTGATGACTATATGCCCAAACCGTTCCACCGGGAAGAACTGATCGCGCGGATCCATGCGATTGTGCGGCGGTCTAAAGGGCATGCACAAAGCTCGATCCAAACTGGGCGTATCTTGGTCAATCTTGATGCCAAAACGGTCGAGGTTGAAGGAAAGCCGGTTCATCTAACCGGCAAAGAATACCAGATGTTGGAATTGTTGAGCCTGCGCAAAGGCACGACGCTAACGAAAGAAATGTTCCTAAACCATCTCTATGGCGGCATGGATGAGCCAGAACTAAAGATTATTGATGTGTTCATCTGCAAACTTCGCAAAAAACTTGCGCAGGCGACAGATGGTGAAAACTACATCGAAACGGTTTGGGGCCGTGGCTACGTCTTGCGCGACCCGGTGGTTGAAGAACAACCAGAACCGCTGGCAGTGAACGGCTAGGTTTAGCAACAAACCTACAGGCAGCAAGCAACGGTATTTCACGAAGCGGGTTCCATTGGGATGACCAATGCGACCCGTTTCTTGGTTTTGGCAAAACTGTTATCTGATTGCTGTTGCGTCGCAAAAATCTATGGCATGACTAGGTCTTGACTCGTTTCAGGGACTTTGATCATGGCCCCCCCCAAATCAAAACAAATTACATCTGAACAAGACGCCGCCAAGCGCCTGGCGGAATTGTCGACGCTGCTGGGCGCTGCAGACACTGCCTATCATCAAAACGATGACCCTGAAATTTCGGACGCGCAATACGATGCATTAAAGGCCGAAAACAAAGACTTGGAGACCCGTTTTCCAAATCTTAAGCGTGCTGACAGCCCATCAAGCAAAGTTGGTGCGACACCTAGTTCGGGCTTTGGAAAAATTGCCCATAAAGTGCCGATGCTGTCATTGTCGAATGCCTTTACGGACGAAGACGTGACTGACTTTGTTGACGGTGTCGTGCGGTTTTTGGGCTTAGATGCCCCCCCAAATTTTGTGGCTGAACCGAAAATCGACGGGCTATCGCTGGCTTTGCGTTATGAAAACGGTCTGCTGATGCATGCGGCCACACGCGGGGATGGCAAGACAGGGGAAGACGTGACCCCAAATGTGTACACCATAAAAACGATCCCGCAAGAAATAGACCACGCTCCGGAAATTTTGGAAGTCCGCGGCGAGGTCTTTATGACCCAAGATGCTTTTGAGAAACTAAATGTGGCGCAAATTGATAGAGGCGATAAGCCTTTTGCCAATCCCCGCAATGGGGCGGCAGGATCATTGCGCCAGCTTGACCCAAGTATTACGGCCGCGCGCCCGTTGGATTTTTTCGCCTATGCTTGGGGAGAATTGAGCGCACCACTTGCGCCAACGCAATCTGGTTCGATTGAGAGGCTTCATAGCTTTGGATTCAAAACTAATCCGCTGACAAAGCGGTGCAAATCAGCGGACGAAATGATCGCACATTACCGGAAAATCGAAACACAACGTCCGAATTTGGGTTATGATATTGATGGCGTGGTTTATAAAGTTGATGATCTGAACTTGCAGTTTCGTATGGGAATGCGCACCAACAATCCCCGCTGGGCGATTGCTCATAAATTTGCCGCCGAAACCGCCGTTACCGAACTTTTGGACATCGAAATTCAAGTGGGCCGCACTGGCGCGCTTTCCCCTGTCGCGCGGCTGAAACCAGTTACCGTCGGCGGTGTGGTCGTATCCAATGCGACGCTTCATAATCAGGACTATATCGAAGGACGTGATAGCAAAGGGGCCCAAATTCGCGAAGGGCGCGATATCCGGATCGGGGATTTGGTAACGATTTACCGGGCAGGGGATGTAATCCCGAAAGTGAAAGACGTAGATGTCTCGCGACGCGGTGAAACGTCAAAACCCTACGAATTCCCCACCATTTGCCCCGAATGCGGCTCTGACGCTGTTCGCGAAGAAGGGGATTCTGTTTCCCGCTGTACGGGTGGGGTGATTTGCCCGGCGCAAAAGGTCGAAAAATTAAAGCATTTTGTCGCCCGCAATGCTTTTGACATCGAAGGCCTAGGGGCAAAGCAGGTTGAGGCGTTTTTTAACGATGGTTGGGTGATGGAACCTGCGGATATTTTCACTCTAGAAGCCCGCCACGGCCCCGAAAGTCGCGAGCCTTTACATGAACTAGAAGGCTGGGGGGACAGGTCGGCTGAAAATCTGTTTCAGGCCATCAACGAAAAACGGGTGATTGAATTGAACCGTTTGATTTTCGCGCTCGGTATCCGGCATGTGGGGGAGAGTTCAGCGATGATGCTTGCTCGAAACTATGGCACTTGGGAAAATTTGATCGCATCAATGCGCGCGGCTTATGATCCCGAAAGCGAAGCGCGCGCCGTTTTGACCAGTATTGATGGCGTCGGTGATGTGATGGCGCGCGCCGTGACGGATTACGTGCACGCACCGCATGTGGGCGAGGCGTTGGAACGGCTCACTGCGCAGTTGAATGTGCTGCCAGTCGCGGCACCTGATGACAGTGGTTCGCCTGTCGCCGGGAAAACCGTTGTGTTTACCGGGTCTCTGGAAAAAATGACGCGATCCGAAGCAAAAGCCCGCGCAGAAAGCCTTGGCGCTAAAGTTGCAGGTTCGGTTTCCGCCAAAACGGACATTGTCGTCGCCGGACCCGGGGCTGGTTCAAAATTGGCCAAAGCCGAAGCACTTGGCTTAACGGTTTATGATGAAGATGGCTGGCTTAACCTTATCGAAAGCGCAGGTTAATCACGGCATGGCGCTTAGACCTGAAATTTTGTTCCCGCTCTTTTCGGATTTAACGACGCTTGATGGCATCGGCCCGAAGCTGGGCCAATTATTGATTAAGGCTGGCATCAATCATCCAAAAGATTTGCTGTTTCATCTTCCCAACGCCGTAATTGATCGTCGACCGCGCGCCACGCTGCAAGGCATGCCAACCCCCGGGATCGCGACCGTCGAAATTGAAATCGGCATGCATCATCCCAGCCCTCGTAAAGGGCGTCCCTATCGGATTTTTGCCCATGATGCGGCGTGCGAATTTCAGTTGGTGTTTTTTAACGCGGCAAAAGACTGGCTAGCGACGACCTACCCGTCGGGGCAAAGGCGGGTCGTTTCGGGCCGTGTCGAGATGTATGATGGCATGATACAAATGACCCATCCGGACTATGCGCTTGCCCCAAATGAGGTCGATCAAATCCCACCGTTTGAGCCGCAATATCAATTGACCGCCGGGGTGACAGGACGCGTGATGCGCCGCGCTGTAGATGGAAGTGTTGCCCGCGCACCGAAGCTTGATGAGTGGATTGATCCCAGTTTGTTGGCACAAAAGGCTTGGCCAGATTGGGAAACTGCTGTGGCTGCGGCGCATGAACCAAAATCCACCTATGATGCTAGCCCGTCGCATCCTGCAAGGGAACGCTTGGCCTATGACGAATTTTTGTCACATCAGGCTACTTTGGCGCTTGCCCGCGAACATGCACGCAAAAAGCCGGGCCAGGAAACCGTTGGGGATGCGCGGCTGCGCAAGTTGGTTCTCGACAGTTTGCCGTTTACCCCAACTGGTGCGCAAACTCGCGCAGTTGCCGAAATTGCCACCGATCTTGGAAAACCAGAACGTATGAACCGCCTTTTGCAAGGCGACGTGGGGTCGGGCAAAACTCTTGTTGCGCTTTTGGCGGCACTGATCGCGGTCGAAGCGGGCGGGCAGGCGGTGATTATGGCCCCCACGGAAGTCTTGGCACGTCAGCATCTTTTGGGTCTTGAACCTTTGTTGGAAGGCACGGGCGTTGACATTGATATCTTAACGGGGCGTACCAAATCTGGCGCGCGGGCCGATACGTTGGGACGGATTGAAAATGGGGACACCGGCATTGTTGTTGGCACTCATGCCTTGTTCCAAAGCGATGTTACATTTAAAGACTTGCGGTTGGCGATTGTGGATGAACAGCATCGCTTTGGTGTGCATCAACGCATGGCGCTTGGGCAAAAGGGCGATGCGGTTGATGTGTTGGTCATGACCGCAACCCCAATTCCACGGTCGCTGGAATTGTCCCAATACGGTGACATGGCGCTGTCAGTTTTGGATGAAAAACCACCGGGGCGAAAACCAATTGATACGGTTTTGGTGCCAGCCGAGCGGCGTGATGATGTGGTGGAGCGTATGAAATCTGCATTGGCGGATGGCAAGCAAGCCTATTGGGTTTGCCCTTTGGTTTCAGAGTCTGAAACAATCGAAGCCACGGCAGCTGAAGCCCGTTTCAAGGATTTGCGCGCCAAACTTGGCGAAGATGTAGTTGGTCTGGTGCATGGGCAGTTGCCCCCGGCGGAAAAAGATGAAGCCATGCGCCGTTTTACAAGTGGGGAAACCCGACTTTTGGTTGCCACCACGATTATTGAGGTTGGGGTGGATGTTCCCAATGCCTCGATCATGGTGATTGAAGGGGCGCAGTCGTTTGGATTGGCGCAATTGCATCAGCTGCGCGGGCGCGTGGGGCGAGGGTCGGATGCGTCGAGTTGTTTGCTGCTCTATGATGCGCCCCTTACAAACACGGCGACTGCGAGACTTAAGATCATGCGCGAAACCAACGATGGGTTTCGAATTGCCGAAGAAGATTTGGCGATCCGCGGGGCAGGCGACTTACTTGGAGCCGCGCAATCGGGTTTGCCACGGTTCAAAATCGCGGACCCTGAAACCCAAACTGCATTGATGGAAACGGCTCAAAAAGACGCTCGAACCCTGATCACCAAGGATCCCAAGCTTACGACCCCAAGGGGAAAAGCGTTGCGTGTTCTCCTCCATCTGATGGAACGCGAAAAATCTTTTACAATGTTATCAGTGGGTTAGCTTCTGAGCGTGTTAATAAACGCTAAACGTTCGTAAAATGTTCTTGACCTGTTCACCCAAAAGGGGAACATTGAGGAAACAAAAAGAACACCAATAAAAGAACAACGAGCCTTGGAGCAGGACAATGAAAAACGAACGTATGATTTTGAACCGTGAACTCGCACTTAACATCGCTGAAGATGTTGCAGGCTTGGTTGCTATTGGAATTCTATTTTTTGCCGGTCTCGGTCTGCCTTACGTCGTGTAGTTGCATTTGGGGATCAGATATTGACCCACAGTCCCAGGGTTTTGGGCTGTTGTCCTAACGCACTTCCTTTTCGACTGCTTAACGGTTTTCAAAAACGCTCGTCCCACTAGTTTTTGACAACCACTCTTTGAGTTACCAGTTTGCCGAACCGCGTTGGTCTGCCTGGAAAAGAGATCGCCTGTCTCGCTTTTTCCAACTGCACCACTTGGTGCTGACAATTGCCCAATCCCTGAGGGGGTTAATTATCTGACAACTAGCACCGTCTGAGTTAATCAGGCGGTGCTTTTTTCTGCAGGGGACGTTTGAGCCGCCTCTTCAAAAGCGGCATCAATCGCATCAAGCGTTAGCATAATCGACGCATGGCGGTTTTTGTAATCCCGCGCAGGCAGCAGCACTTCAAATCCGTCAAAAGGAGCTGCTGGAATAGGTCCGCTTTCCTTTAACATCGCGCGAAGTTCGTTTTGCAATGATTTGATATTGCTGTGGGAAAGCCCGATGATACCTTGCCCAACCACACTTGCAGCCGCCTGACCTAAGGCGCAGGCTTTCACGTCTTGTCCGTACTGAGAAATCAAACCGTCATTTAAGGCAATATCTACTGTCACGGTTGATCCACACAAAGGGGAACGTTTGCGCGCTGTCCCATCTGGGTTTTCCAAACGGTCCGTAAAGGGCATGTCTGATGCCAACGCCAAAATGCGCTTAGAATACAGTTTCATAAGATCGGCATCATTTGACATGCGCTTGCCCTTGGACTTTTCCTCAGATCATTTAGATAGGACGCTATGACGGTTTATGAAAGAGAAAGCGCACGTTGTGACCAGATTTGATCCTGCAACCTTGAAATTTAATGCAGATGGCTTGCTGCCCGCGATTGCTCAGGATGCGGTCAGCGGCGAGGTTTTGATGATGGCTTGGATGAACCGAGGGGCGGTGGAACGTACCTTGGCGACTGGAAAAGTCACCTATTGGTCGCGTTCGCGTCAGGAATATTGGGTCAAGGGACTGACGTCGGGCCACACGCAAGAACTGGTTAGTTTTTTCATCGATTGCGACCGGGACACGATATTGGTGAAGGTCAATCAGGTGGGCGCGGCCTGTCACACCAATCGGCGTCATTGTTTTTACACGCAAGTGGGACAAGGGCGTGAAACGATCATTTTGGACCCGATAGATTAATCCAAGCCGACAAGTTTGCGCAGTTGTTTGGGTGACAGCCCGTCTTCGCGGTATTTAGCGATAGCGCGCGCGTCATCTCGTTTGGCAAGTCGATCGCCGTTATCATCTCTAATCAATTTATGATGGCGATAGATGGGAGTGTGTAACCCCAGCACGCTTTGCAGCAGCACATGGATCAAGGTGGCGTCGATCAAGTCTTCGCCACGGGTCACATGGGTGATGTTTTGCGCCGCATCATCCACGACCACCGACAGATGATAGCTTGTGCCCATGTTTTTACGTGCGATGACGATATCGCCAAGCCAATCGGGAAGGGTATGCGCGTCAATTGTGATCAGATTATCCTGACCTTGGCCGATTTCGTGATACGTCACAAACCGCACTGGCAGCGTTTTGATGGCCGCGGTTACGTCAAGGCGCAAGGCATGATCCGCATGAATCCCTCGATTTGCTCGGCACGTGCCGGGATAGATCAATCCGTCCGGTCCATGGGTTGGTGCGCCTTCTTGCGGGGCGGTGATTGCCGCTG
>CAZBBZ010000126.1:0-7729 GCA_964489925.1 uncultured Rhodobacterales bacterium | reverse complement strand
GGCATGGAGGCGCTCAACGGCGACCCGCTCGACGTGCTGGGGTATCAATACGATCTGGCTTGTAACGGTTATGAATTGGTGTCCGGCGCAATCCGAAACCACAAGCCGGAAATCATGTTCAAGGCCTTTGAAATCGCAGGTTACGACAAATCCGAAGTCGAAAAGCGTTTCGGCGGCATGGTCAAAGCGTTTCAGTACGGCGCGCCGCCACACGGCGGCTGTGCGATGGGCATCGACCGGGTTGTGATGCTGCTGGCGGATGAACAAAACATCCGCGAAGTCATCATGTTCCCGATGAACCAACGCGCCGAAGACTTGATGATGGAAGCTCCATCAGAACCACTGAACGAACAGTTGCGCGAATTGTCCTTGCGGGTGATCGAAAGCGATTGAGTTAGCCGCGCCTCTAGCTGGATCCCAAGATCAAGTCTTGGGATCACAACTAGGGGAATCACAACGAGGCAAGCAGGCGGGCAGGGCGAAACACGCCAAAAACAGCAGGTCTAAAAACGAAAAAGGGCCGGTAAATCCGGCCCTGCACATCAGCAAAGATTGTAAGAAAACCTTACTTGATCTTGCCTTCTTTGTACTCAACGTGTTTGCGCACAACCGGGTCGTATTTCTTTACAACCATCTTTTCAGTCATGGTACGTGCGTTTTTCTTGGTCACATAAAAGTGGCCCGTGTCCGCCGTAGAGTTCAGGCGAATTTTAATCGTGGTTGGTTTTGCCATTCTTACGGCTCCTGATCTGCGAGCGGGGCGGCGGCTTATGCCAAACGGCAACCGCGCACCCGCGTGAAACTAAGACCGCCCTTCTACCGCTTGCGCGCGCTCTGTCAAGGTGCAAGATCGCCGTCGATGCCTAGTCGAGCGTTTCAAATGCAGGCATGGGGCCGCTATTGTTGAAAAACGGCACGCCGCGGTCGGGCAGCTTGGCTTTTAGCAGATCTTCAACCTCGGCCAAAACGACCTCTGTGATAAAGGGCAGCTCCAGCGCACGGGCTTTATCAAGCGGCACCCACTGAAGATGTGATAATTCACCGCTCGCTCGGGAAAAATCATCCAGATCGCCAACCACTTGATCGGCCAAGCTGATAAAAAACCGCGCATCAAAGCGGCGCGGTCTACCCGGTGGCGTCACCGCACGAAACATATAGCGCATGGCAGCGGCGGCAGGCAGATATCCCTTACCCGCAAAGTCTTGCCAATTTTCCGGCACGGGGGCGGCAAACGGCACGCCATCCCGCGCGAGCGCCAACCCCGTTTCTTCCCACAACTCGCGAATCCCCGCTGCCACAAGTGCAGCGTCACAGCCCGACGGATTGGCAAGGCACAAGCGGCGCAAACTTTCAGGGTCAAGCGTCAATGGGTCCAACAACCCTTTGTCCGTGTCATCCACCGCCCCGCCGGGAAAGACGAACTTATTGGGCATAAAAGCCGCTCCCTGTCCCCGCTGGCCCATCAAGACATGGGGGCCCGCGTGATCGGGGCGGATCAAAATGATCGTGGCGGCGTCGCGAATTTGGCTTTTATCAATCATGCTAATCGCCAGCCTAATGACTTTATGCCGCCCGGGGCAGCCCCAATTTCGCGCCCCTCAAAAAAACTACACCAAAGTCGCGACGGAAAGCGCTTTGGGCCGCGTTATACTGGTGAGTTTGAATAAAGCGGCAACGCTCTAAGGGCCAGGCTCGCCAACTGTAACGACTAGTTTGAAGGAACAAGACACCATGAAACGTACAATTATCGCAGCCGCCCTGATCAATGGTATGCTCGCCACCGCAGTTTTCGCCGCAGGCGGGGATCGCGGCCGGGGCTTTGACTTTAGCGCTATTGATGCGGACCAGTCCGGCACGATCACAACCGCAGAAGTGGCCGCTTTTCACGCGGCGCGTTTTGCACAAGCGGATGCAAATGGCGACGGGTTTATTGCTGAAGATGAGTTGATCGGATTGATCCCGGAAGGCGCAGATGTGGATCAAGAGCGCGCACAAAAGCGTCTGTTGCGCATGAGCGCGCATTTGGATGCGGATGACGACGGGCAAATCTCGCTCGAAGAATTCAGCGCGGATGACCGTCAAACCCGCATGTTTGAACGGCTTGATGCGGATGAAAACGGCGAGTTGAGCGCCGAGGAACTGGAAAAGGTCAAAAAGCGCGGCAAGAAAGACAAACGTGGTCACGGCAAGCGTGACGGAAATCGGGGCGGGTCGAACGGGTCAAACGACAAGACCTGATCGCCCTTACGTTTAACGCGCAACCGGGGTAGCTTTGCTTTAGACGCCTCGGTTGCCAACCACGCTTAAAAAGGACCGCACGGGATTGATGGCCATGCCGCTTGATGCAGCTAGCGATTTATCGGACGACGCGCTGATGGTGCTGTTCGCCAATGGCGACCCCTTGGCCGCGCAGTCCTTAACCGCGCGTCTTTTGCCGCGCACGCTTGCGATCACGCGCCGCTTGTTGCCGAATTCCGCCGAAGCCGAAGATGCGGCTCAAGAAGCGATGATTAAGCTGTGGAAAGTGGCCCCGAATTGGCGGCAGGGCGAGGCGAAGGTTTCGACTTGGCTGCACCGGGTGACGGTCAATCACTGCTGGGATGTGCTGCGCAAAAAGCGCCCGCTGCCGCTGGCTGATGACTTCGATGCCCCGGATGACCGCCCGTCGGCAGAGGCGCAGATGATTGCCGCAGACCGCCGGTCGGCATTGAGCGCGGCTTTGGATAAATTGCCAGACCGACAACGGGTGGCCATTCACTTGCGCCACTTTGATGAGTGTTCAAACCCCGAGATTGCCGAGATTTTAGAAACCTCGGTGGAAGCGGTGGAAAGTTTACTGTCTCGCGGACGCCGGGCGCTGGCCGCATTGCTATTGGATCAAAAAGAGGCTTTGGGATTGTCATGAAAAAGACCGAACTGAACGAGAGCCAAGACCTGTCGCCAGAGGCGCTTGCCCAGCTAGAGGCGATGTTTGCAAGCGATGCCGCTTTGCAAGCAGCACCCAGTGATGATTTGATGGCGCGGGTTTTGCAGGATGCCCAAGACATTCAGGCGGATCATTTGGCTGCAACACAATCTACCGCAGCTCTGGTTCCACGCGGCGGGGTCATGCAGTTTTTTGACCAGCTGTTTGACGGCATTAGCGCCCCAGCGCGCGCGGTTCTTGCGGCCTCGGTTCTGGCGGGCATGTCGTTTGGGTATTTGGGCGCGGACACGCTTGGCACCTTAACAAGCACGATTGTTCAGGAAGTTGGCACTGATGTATTGGACGATGTATTGGACGACGGATTTGGCGATTTTAGTTCTGACTTTGCGTTTATGGAGGGGTGAACATGGCGACATCTGACAACAAGGGGATGAAACCCAAACGCAACTGGCTGTTGGTTGGCTCCTTGGCGCTGAACTTGCTGATTGTGGGCCTGATCGTTGGCGCGCTGGTGTCAAAAGGCGGGCGCTCGGATCGAAAATTTGGCCCCTCAGAACCGGGCATTCCGCTGGTGTTTCGCGCGCTCCCCGAAGGCCCACGAGATGACGCGCGCAATGAGTTGAAACAGTATCGGGAAAGCGAAAAAGACCGCCGCCGCGAAATGCGCGAGTTGCGCGACAAACTGATTGTCGCCCTTGAAACGGAACCTTTTGATGACGGTGCCATTCAAGCCTTGGTGGATAGACAGGCGGGCATGATTGCGGGTGTGCAAACCTCTGTCGGGAAGATTTTGCTTGATACGATCAACGATATGTCACCAGCAGAACGGGCGGAATATGCGCAAAACCTGCGCGCGCCCAAAAAGTTCTCTCCACCGCGCAAAAAGTAAGCTTGGAACCCAGGCAATCAAGCCGCGTTTGACACCAGCTGCACATTGTTGCGCCCGCATTTTTTGGCCCGCGACAGGGCCGCATCTGCATCTATAAGAATCGCTTCGGGGCTGTCGTGGGTGGTCACTTCGGCCAATCCGATGCTGGCGGTGACAACAATTTCGTCACTGGGCGCGCAAGGCAGATGCAGGCCCTGACAGAGGTTGTTCAGAATACGCGTGGCAATCTGGCGCGCTTTATCAAGGCCCGCACCGGGCATCAGCACCAGAAACTCTTCGCCCCCCAGACGGCCGACCACATCCGTGCGCCGCACCGATAGTCGCAGGCGTGCTGCAAGGCGGCACAGGACTTCATCGCCCGCGTTATGCCCATAGGCGTCATTGATCCGTTTGAAAAAGTCGAGATCCAGCATGGCCACAGACAGGTGCGTATCGCCCAACTGCTTTTGCGCGGTCATTTCCCGCAAGTGCCGAAACAGCGCGCGGCGGTTTGCCAGCCCCGTGAGCGGGTCCAAGAAGGCTTCGCGCAGACGCAATTTAATTTGGTCCCGGATAACACCGCGACAGGCGTGGCGGCGCACCATGAGCACTCGGCGAAATGGCAGTTCGATTGACGCGCGCGCGCGCGCAACCACATCGCCCGCCCCCGCATCGACGCTGCGCTTCACATCTTGATCGTTCGCATCATCCAAAAGGGCGATAAAGCCATATGCGTTTTCCTGCGTTGCCGCGCGCAATTTGCCAAGTCGCGACAAGTATGCAGCCATAGTTTCCCCGGCTTGCGGCACCACATGGATGTCATCGAGATGGTTTGAAATCAAATCATCCGCCAATCCAATCATGGTCGAATGGATCGGTTCATCCAATATCGCCGTTGTGCTTGTTTGCAGCGCATCGCGCCACAGCATGTCACGCATAGCCGCCCGTTCGGCTTGCAAAATAGCGAGACGCGCGCGCCACAGCGGCAAAGGGGAGGATAAATCAATCACATCATCAAGCCGCGCCGATAAAGCCGCGCTGTAGTCCCCAACCGACGGGTCTGAAACAACCGCCGCCACCGGAATGCCGTTGCTTTGGGGCGCCATACGCAGCCGCGCGGCCACTGAAATCGCTGATGCGCCGTCGTGGTCATCTAGGACAAGCGCGAATTCCGGTTGGATTTGCGCCATGGCTGGGGCCAATGCCTCTGCCCGGGTGAGCTCGGTTGATACAAAAAAGTCAGCGTCCAAAGCCGCAGTTACAACCGCACGCGCAGCCTGATCGCCCCCAAAAACAACAACCCGGCCTGCCATAAAAGTCATTCTCCATATGCTGCTAAAAATCAGTCGGCGCATGTTCTTTAAGTTCAGAACTCTTATGGAAACCTCAGCTATAAAACTTAACACGATCTTTATGCTTGACCGATTTAGTCAAATTTTCGATTAACTTTCCTATGAAACAAACACGCGCAAATGATATCGCCGGCCAAGCTCTTTTGTGGATGACACAAAACGAAGACGCCTTATTGGGATTTTTAGGGGCAACCGGGGCCAACCCGGATGAGCTGCGCGGGCGGGCCGAAGATCCAGAATTTTTGGGATTTGTCTTGGATTTTCTGATGTCGATTGACGATCAGGCGCGCGCTTTTGTGCAAGAAACTCACATCAGCGCGGATGAATTGCGCACCGCCAGGATGGTGTTACCCGGCGGCGCAGATCCTCATTGGACGTAAACGTCCGCGCGCGCTTAGCTTTGCGCCATGCGTGAGGCGACGTTTTCCCAAGATACCAAGTTATCAAGGAAGTTGGTCAGGTAAGCCGGGCGCTTGTTGCGGAAATCGATGTAATAGGAATGCTCCCAAACATCACAGCCCAACAAAGCCGTTTGACCAAAGCAAAGCGGGTTCACGCCGTTTTCGGTTTTCGTCACAGCCAATGTGCCATCGGCCTTTTGCACCAACCAGCACCAGCCTGATCCGAACTGACCTGCACCAGCCGCAGAAAATGCCGCCTTAAAGTCGTCAACAGAACCAAAGCTATCCTTAATAACGGCTTCCAATTCTGATGGCATCGAAGATCCGCCCGGCGCCATCATTTCCCAGAACTGATTATGGTTCCAAAGCTGCGAGATGTTGTTGAAAATACCGTTTTGCGCCACAGACTTTGCGTCATAAGTGCCGGTGATGATGTCTTCGAGCGATTTGCCCGCCCATTCTGTGCCCTCAATCGCCTTGTTGCCATTGGTGACATAAGCATTGTGGTGCAGATCGTGGTGGTACTCTAGCGTTTCCGCAGACATGCCTGCACTTGCCAAAGCGTCATGTGGATACGGAAGATCAGGAAGTTCAAAAGCCATTTGGTGACCCCTCTTGGTGGTTGAAATAAAATTGGCGGTTCATTCACTTATACCTCACCTAAATAGAGTGGAAAGCGCGGATTGCTATTGCGCCGCATCCATGACAGCGGTTGGGCCTGTTAAATGCGCAAGGCTCCCAAGACCATGAACGATAATATCAAAGGAGGCCTATTGATGGCCCTTGGCATGGGCAGCATCACCATTAATGATGTGTTCATGCGCACGGTGATGGGGGACTTGCCGCTGTTTCAGACCTTGTTTTTGCGCAGCATTCCCATGGTTCCGATGATGCTCGCCTATATATATTTCACCGAAAGCTTTCGACCCCGCTTAGGACGACGCGATTGGGGGCTGATTTGCGCGCGCGGCGGGCTTGAAGTTTTGGCCGCCTATTTGTTCTTTTCCGCCATCCTTGTCATGCCCTTTGCCAACTTGTCAGCCATCATGCAGGCCTT
The DNA here is from genome assembly GCA_964489925.1 of uncultured Rhodobacterales bacterium. Taxonomy (GTDB): domain Bacteria; phylum Pseudomonadota; class Alphaproteobacteria; order Rhodobacterales; family Rhodobacteraceae; genus CAYLLD01. The sequence goes on along the minus strand of CAZBBZ010000126.1, from coordinate 1,125 downwards.
GCCCCTCACGGTAACTTTGGCCGCGGCCGTGTTCTTGGGCCAAGGGTTCGGCTGGAAACGCTTGGCCGCGATCCTGATCGGGTTTTGCGGGGTGCTGATGATCGTCCAGCCCGGCCCCGGCGGGTTTCAAGACGGCGCTTTGCTGACACTCACCTGCGTTTGCGTGGTGACCATGCGCGATATTTTAACGCGCCAACTATCCCCTGCTGTGCCGTCTGGCTTGGCGGCTTTAATCACCGCAATGGCGGTTGGGTTTGGCGGCGGCTTGCTGTCCATTGGCCAAGGGTGGAGCGCTTTTGACGCCACGCATATCGCCTTGCTTTGCTGTGCCGCGCTGTTTGCAATGGTCGCCTATATCGCGATGCTTGCGGCTATGCGGGTCGGTGAAATCGCCTTTGTCGCGCCGTTTCGTTATACCTCGCTCGTGTTTGCGATTGTGCTGGGGTTCGTGGTCTTTGGCGAACAACCCGGCCCATGGGTTCTAATTGGGGCCGCCCTTGTGATCGGCACCGGGTTGTTTACCATGTATCGAGAACATCAGAACCGCTAAGGCACGTTAGTTAGATGAAGATCAAAGAAGAAACAGACACGCGTTTGGTGCTGGATTATCACCCCTATCTGAGCACAATGTTTGTCACCGGTTTTTTGTTCGTTATGTTTGCCGGCAGCGTCATGAGTATCGCCTCTGGCAACGCTGGTGCATGGCTGTTTTTGCTGTTCAGCCTTGTGTTCCTTGGGGTGATCCTCTGTTTCACCAGTAGGGTGCGGTTCACGATTGATCTGACCCAAGAGCTATCGATTTATCGCCGCCGCACGGTTTTTAAGAAAGCTGACCGGGCCTATAAATTCACCGATATTGACTTTTTTTCCGTGCAAACCACGACGGACTCTGATGGCCCTGACAAACATCGCTTGGCCATGCACCTAAAGACGGAAACGGGCAAACGGCCTGTTCCGCTGACCCTTCTCTATTATACAGGATGGTCCCCAAAGCAGATCAGTCAACGCGCCAACGCTTGGCTTAAGAAAGCCAAAACCCACCATGCTTATTTGCTCGCAGAAAAAGCAGCGGCGAATATGCCACCTGAACCAAAGCCGGATGTTATTTTTGAATAGGGCTGCGCG
>CAZBBZ010000125.1:0-7752 GCA_964489925.1 uncultured Rhodobacterales bacterium | reverse complement strand
AGGGATTGCTCGATCTCAGGGATGGAGCGCTCGGATATGAGTTTGGTGACGACTGTTTCACAGGTGCTGCAAAAAGCAGTCATCGACACCCGCGTTCCAGAGATATTGCAATCAGCAAAGCCGCCAGCTGCTGATCTTGGGGCTCTGCAACTCATGCAATAGAACTGGTCGATCTTGGTTTTGACTTTTGCGCTTTCGCGTTGGGCTTTGAGGAATTTGGACAATTCATCACCGCGAATAAGGGCAGGTCTAACGCCGTCCATCACTCGCAGGCCTATCTTTGACCAATTATGAACCGTTCGGATAGAGACGCCGGTGATGCCGGACACCTCTTCAATCGTGTAGCTACGATACTGTTTGATGCCGCTCAGGCGCGCTTGCTTGGGCATCTGATTACCCTTGCGCGCCGGTTTTAATTTCGTTGGCGTGCAGCCAGTCTTTGAGCGCATCTATGGTGATTAGCCGCCGGGTCCCGATCTTTATGCTCTTGAGTTCGCCCGATGACAGCGACGCGTAAAGCGTCGTGCGTCCGATGCTGCAAAGACGTGCGGCTTCGTTGGGTGAAACTGCAATCACTTGGGTTGTTTTGTTCAAGCGTTCGATCGTGTCTGTCATGGCTCATACTCCGTTGTTTGAGACTGAGCGGACATTCGCGAACTAAGGGTGGATCAAAAAAGCCGGTTAGTTTCGATCCAGTTATGATCCACCTTTGTGAGCCGTGATTTTGGTTTTTACGGTGGATAGGGCAGGGGCATTTTTGTCAGGGTGCAAGCTTTTAAACTCTTGAAGCACGGCTTTGGCTTCTTCGTTGCGCCCTGCCTTGGCGCGCCCTGAGACCTTGCGGCTTTGGATTAGGGGAATGAGTATGTCGTCATACTCGCTCGGACGACCGCCGCTACGGGTCGGTGGGATGCCTGCGATTGCCCCTAAATCCGCATCAACGGCAAACCGGCAAGTGGCGGTGTCAAACGACAAACAATCCCTAAGCTCAATAGTGGCAAGCGGTGGGATGGCCAGCTTGCCTGTCGCAGTCATAACGATGCCATGGACGGGTTTGACTTCGCGCAATAAAGCACGTTCAAAATCCAGAACGTCTTGCGCCGAATGAAGCGTCGGCTGAAAGTATAGGGATATGTTGGCCGTCGCGGCTTCCACCGTTCCAATACGCCAAACGTTTTCGGAAACTGGCGAAGTCTTTCGGTGTTTGCACCCTAGATGATCTGCAATTTGTTCGACGAAAAGATCAAGATCCGGCTCGGTGGAGCGCAGCTCGTGGCGCTCTTTCGGGACAAAGCCAAACTCGGGACAGTGGTAACCGTATCGACCGCCTTCAAATTCTACTTTAGCCTCATGTGGACTTGCGCAGTCGTCGCACAGCAGAGATGAAAAAACACCATTCTCGGCTATAAACCCGCATTCGATGAGAGCTAGAAACTCTGGGTGAATAGCATAAGAAGATGCCCCGACGGTGTGGCGCTGGGCGATAATCTCGGCAAAAAGCCGAACCGCATCCAATTAGGCCGCCTCGGTGACGTCAAACTCTGCGGGTGGTGGCGCGATCAGCCTCCAGCGCTCTAAAAGGCCCAAAACGAACTCACGTTCTGCTTCAGTTTTGTTTGGAATGGTTGTTGTGTTTGGGCAGCGCAGTGTCACTGTGAGGGTTTTGCGCCTTTGCCCATCTTGAGGGGCAATGATAATGCGCAACGTCGCGCCGGTAATCATCCAGCCAGGAGCCTTGAGCGGCGAAGTGTCCCGAAAATTACGCTTGAGAAACTGATATATTGTTTCATCTTCGGAGCGACGTTCAAACCTAGCAAAACCACCGCCTGTTGCGTAAAAATCGAGCGAAGATACTTCGACGCGTTCTATCCCATCCGCAGGTTCGATGCGAAAATCGGGCGATTTTTGCAGCTCGTTTAGCAAGACTTCGCGGCGTGGTGTTTCAACGGGTGGTTCGGAGTTAGGTGAAAAAAACTTTGAAAACGCATTTGCGTATTGATCGCGGATCGCCTTTCCGCCTTTGGAGCAAATTTCTAAAATGCGATCAGTTGTGTTGCAGGCAATGCCCACTTCCATAACGCGCTGGAATACTTTGCGTTCAAGCCCCGCTTCCTGCCCGAATGCGAGTTCGCTTTCTGCATGGTCCTCAACATAGATCGTGGCCTGTACAATCTCGGTTTGCTCGCCGGTAACGGGGTGTGTGCGAAGCGTGGCGTACCAATCGGCTTCGCGTTTGCGATGTTTGGGCAGTTTTAAAATTGCAATTGCTTCTTTGGCAAAAGCGGTGCGTGCATTGTCATCGTTCAGCGCCCAAGACTTGCCATCGTCTTTAAACTGAAATGCTGACCAGTTTTTGCCGCCGGTTCGCTGGATCAAAGATGATTGAACCGACACGCGCTCGAAAGTCTGCGGATGCTCGATTGCTAGCATCAGAAGGACATCCTGAGCGCCTTCAAAACCCTCCAGCTCAATGTCTTGAGCCGCGCAAATTTGTTCAGCACTCAACATGCCATTTTGATTGGCCAAACTGGCAAGGTGATCAAGTTCGGCTTTAACTCGATCTTGTTGGCGGTCAGGCAATTCGTCGATCAATGCGTTCAGGCTTCTAACAAGCTCGGTCCCGCGCCCATTGCTTTGCCAATTGAATTCGTCTGGTACTTGCACATTTCGCGCCGCCAAAAATGCGGCCAAGCGGTAGCTGGGAGATTTGCGGATGAAACCGCTGTAGCTTGCCATATCTTGTACCTCATCAGAATATTGGTAATACATACTGTATGAGTTTATTTACTTCAAGTTAGTGACACTACACGCAACCTATAGTCGAGTTCTTTGTAGATGCCCTTTAAAAGCACTCCAGATCTAAAAAATGATTCGGTTGAACTTGCACATATCGCGGCGCGACACTGCTTGCTTCCCAATCCTGATGTTGTTGGGCTATGCGGTGGCGCGGTTTTCCCAACTGTTCGAGATCAAAAAAATAGATTGAAAATTGACGACGATGCCGGTTTGTTGCTCGATGATAATGTCACGCCACGTTGGGCGATATTTTGGGCCCATGGCATCGGTCAAACGGGCCATCCGAAGGGCTGGACAATCGCCCATGTTTGGGCCACGCCTAAAGACCCAGCTGCCTACACAAATCTCGCCAATTTGTGCGTTATGCCGGAATGTCTGGCTAGTCTATCAGACAAATCGGGGCCCCTTGGCCCATATCTTCGGTATCATGCATTTTGGGTGTATTCATGGCATCCGGCCAACGTCGCACCGCCAAAAAGACCAGAGGGATTTGAAGAGATTAAGTGGTCATACTTCGATGCTCACAACGACCCGCTTTCATTCATCAAGCACAGAGTTTCAAATCTCAAAAACCAACGTGTTGAGAAGCTTCGGAAACTTATGAAGCTCAATTTTGTTAAAGATCAATTTTCAGGAAATTGAAGCGATATTGGCCCCAAGATTGTTAGATTTGGTGGCGTTCGCCCAAGTTTCCATCAACTCACGGCGTTTATCGAAGAGATCAGATCGCGCATAGGCCGCCTCTGCTTTATCTTTAATTCCATGCGCCAAAGCCGCCTCGATAACTTCACGTGGGAAACTCGTTGTTTCGCCAGCCCAATCGCGAAAGGTGGACCGAAATCCGTGGACGGTTATGTCATTTCGTCCCATCCGGCGCAGAACTGCTGTCATGCTCATGTCAGAAATAGGTTTGCCCGGTTTTGACTCACTTCCAAAAACCAAATCATCATTCGCGCCGCGCGGCCCTAACTGCCCAATTGCTGCATCGCTCAAAGGGACGCGGTGTTCCTTAGCCGCTTTCATACGCTGAGCTGGAATAATCCAAGTCTTTTGCTCCAAGGCTACTTCGCCCCAAGTCATGCCGCGCGTTTCGCCGGATCGAGCCGCTGTCAGGATCGTGAAGCCCAGCGCCTGCGCCGCAACACCTTCTCGCATCGAAAGCTCCGACATAAAGTTGGCAACTTGAGCGTGGGGCAAAGCGGGGTGATGTTTGACTGCACGAACTTTGGTTGGTTTGGGCAAAAGGTGATCGAGGTGACCACGCCAGCGGGCAGGGTTGTCACCTTCGCGAATGCCCATCGCTGATGCGTAATCAAGAACAGCCTCGACGCGCTGGCGCACACGGTTCGCAGTTTCGGGTTTTTCAGACCAAATTGGTCTGAGAATGGCCATAACATCGGCGGTTGCGACTTGTGTGACTTGAAGCTGACCCACATGAGAAAATGCATAAGTCTCAAGCGTCGAGGTCCATTGCGCGGCATGCTTTGCGTTTTTCCAGCCCGGACGTTTGCTTTCGATCAATTCTAGTGCGGCGTCCTTGAACGTCTTCGGTTTAGCTTGCCGTTTCTTGTTGATCGGGTCTACACCATCTGCAATCAGACGTCTCGCCTCTGTCGCTCGCTCTCGTGCCATTGCAAGCGTCACATCAGGATAAGCGCCCAATCCCAGATCGCGGCGCCGTCCTTGCACTTGATAGCGTAATACCCAAGAACGTGATCCTGATGGCTTCACGTAGAGAAATAGGCCGCGCCCATCGCCGTGACGTCCGGGTGATGAAGTTACGACTTTTCTAGCGCTCAAAGGCATTTTGTTCCCACGTTTGTTCCCACGTTTGTTCCCACGTTTGTTCCCACATTACGAACTGGTTTAACGTGAACGCTTACGAACAGCAATGGTTAACGATGAAAATAAGTAATTGAAATATATTACTTATATTGGTTTTCGGCGTTTTGGCGCGAACGCAGAAAAACACTGGTTCTACGGACTTCGTCTCCGCCACCCAATTTACTGGCTTGTTTTTGATAAATAGATCAACGACTTAACTGAAACCCCAAAAACTCCAAGATCCTCGGTTTGACCCTCAGTTTGATCCCCAATTTGATCCACTGTGGCTGGCTGCGTCAGGTAAACCATGTTTGCCCAGACTATAAAGACCCGCAGTTTTTGCCCTAAGCTGGATCAGCGCTAGGACCGTGTCGATGGTTGGGGTGGGCGTGCCCGTCAGCGTTCCAAGCTCTTGCACGGCCTTCACCAGTGCATCGATTTCCATCGGGCGGGCTTGGTCAAGGTCTTGCCACATCGAGGTGCGATGCGCGCCCACTGCCGCGCCGCCGTCTATGCGCCGCTCAACGTCGATGGGGAATTTCACCCCCAGTTTTTCGGCGATCTCTTGGGCCTCAAGCATCATGCCACGCGCCACCGCTCGGGTGCCCGGATCGGTGCAAAGCACATCAAGAGTGGCGTGGGTTAGGGCCGAAATTGGGTTGAACGAGAGGTTGCCCCAGAGTTTCACCCAAATCTCATCGCGCAGCTTTGGCCGCACGGGGGCTTTAAGCCCGGCCGCTGAAAATACCTTGGACAGGGCCAGCGCCCGTTCGGATTTCGATCCATCTGGCTCGCCCAGCGAAAACCGATTGCCTTCGATATGTTTGACCACCCCTGGCTCAATGACTTCGGCTGCCGGATAGACCACGCAGCCCAGAACTTTGTCTGGACCAAATCCATCCCACTGTGCGTCCCCCGGATCAACCGATGCCAACCGCGTGCCTTCGAGCGGGCCGCCGATTTTGTGGAAATACCACCACGGCACGCCGTTCACCCCCGAGACAATCGTCGTGTTTGGGCCGATCAGCGGGGCCATTTTATCGACGACGGGGGGCACCGAATGGGCTTTGAGCGTGACGATCACGTAATCCTGTGGGCCAAGGGTTTCGGCGTCGTCCGTGGCCTTGACCCGCGCGGTCGTCTGAGCGTTCTCTTCGATCAATTGCAGCCCATTGGCCTGCATCGCCGCTAAATGGGGCCCACGCGCCACAAGGCTGACATCCGCGCCTGCATCCGCCAGCTTCACACCCAAATAGCCGCCGATGGCACCCGCGCCGAAAATACAGATTTTCATGGCCCTGTCGCTCAATGGGGTGCTCAAAGGGTCAGGCCCAGTTTTTCGGCCATGCCGATGCGTTGCATTTTGCCCGTCGCCCCTTTGGGGATTTCATCTAGGATCACCACTTTGCGCGGGACTTTGAAATCGGCCATGCGCGTTGCGGCGAAATCCCGGATGGCGCGCTCGTCGGTTTGGGCTTCGGCGCGCAGCACCACGGCAGCGGCGACCTCTTCGCCGAGTTTGGGATGGGGCAGGGCGAAGCTGACGACTTGGATCACATCGGGGTGGTCGAGCAAGACGCCGTCCACCTCAAGGGGCGAGATTTTCTCGCCGCCACGATTGATGATCTCTTTGAGCCTGCCGGTTAGAAAGAGAAACCCATCCGCATCGAACGCCCCCTGATCTCCGGTACGGAACCAGCGCTGGCCAGCCACATCGAAGAAATTCTTTTCATTTGCCTCTGGGTTGCTTTCATAGCCCGGTGTCACATTGGGGCCAGAAATACAGACCTCGCCCGTGCCAGCAATCAGCCGATTTTCAGCCTCATGGGCAATCGCAACCTCGGGGCCCGCAGCAATCCCCACCGCGCCCGGTTTTTGTCGATCAAGCGGGTTGCAACACATCTGATGTGCAGCTTCGGTCATGCCATAGGCCTCGACCACCGGGGCTTTGAAAACTTCGTTTAGCTGCGCCATCACCTGCGCGGGTAGACTGGCGGAGGACGAGCGTAAAAACCTTAGAGGGTTTTCTTTGATGACCGCCTCGTTACGGGCAGCGCGGGACAGGATGGCCTGATGCATCGTCGGTACGGCGGTGTACCAACTGGGCTGCGCCTCGCTCATCATTGAAAAGAAATTCAGGGCGTTGAAGCCCGGCGTGCAAAAGATGGAGCCGCCCGAGGCGACCGTCGCGCTCACCGCTGCGATCAGGCCGTGGATGTGAAACAGCGGCATGACGCTTAGGCAACGATCTTGGGGCGTGAGCGCAAGCGAGCTGGCAATGTTCTGAGCTGAGGCTGCGATATTTGATTGCAGCAGGGGCACGATTTTGGGCCGCGAGGTGGTGCCGGAGGTGTGCAGGATCAAGGCCACACTATCGGCGCTTGGCTCGGCAGGCGCAGCGGCCTCAGTCGTGGTTTCGCACTTTAGTGTAAACGCGCCTGCAACCTGCGCATCGGGGTGCAATCGCAGGATCGTCAGACCCAATCTTTCGCCTGCCTTGAGCGCCGGGCCGTCATAACCTGCCTCAACCACCAAAGCCCGCGCGCCCAAATCCTCAAGGTAGAAGGCGAATTCATCTTCGCGGTAACCGGGGTTCAACGGCGCGGTGGTGGCGCCTTGGGCCACCGCCAAAAACGCACAGGCCATGCCCGCCCCATTGGGCAACACAATCGCAACCCTGTCTTGGGCTGCAATCCCGAACCCCCGCAGCGCCGTCTGTGTTTCTTGCGCCAAATCCCGCAAGCCGCCGTAGGTCAGCCAGTCTTTTTCGGAGGCGCCAACCGCAGGGGCGGCCTCTGGGTGGGCGGCCAGCAGGGATTTGAGCGTTTGGTCAGAGTGTGCGGCTGTCGTCATGTTTTTAATCCAAAGAGTTTCGGGCGTTTGGCTTGCGGATGATCCTTGTGATTGCCGCAAAAATCCAGAGCGAAATCAGACAACCAATATTGGCCACAGGAAAACGGGCGCGGCAAGGCGCAAGGCACAGGCATTCAAAGCGTTGGGTATTCAAAGCGCAGGACAATCCCTTGGAGAAACCAAAGATTATGAGGCAGACTTACGCCTAAGTTTGGGCGCTTGGCTTAGACGTCCATCTCGCGCATCACCCCAAAAGCATCGCGCAGCCGGGTCGACCAT
>CAZBBZ010000124.1:0-7755 GCA_964489925.1 uncultured Rhodobacterales bacterium | reverse complement strand
TGCCAAATACCGGGCAACAAGGTGACGCTTTCGCCGGGTTGCAACATCAGTTTGTCGCCCGCATTCAGGGTACGTACAATGCCGTCAACGGGCACGCTGACCGATGCCTCCCGGTCAACGGACATATCGGGCGCGGGTGAAAACAGTTCGATCACAAGTGTACCGCCGCCGCGATTGATGATGTCCTCGGCCTTGACCGCATGGCGGTGCATCGGGGACAGCTGGTCTTGGCGGCTAATCATAATTTTTTCGGCATAAAGCATGCCCGTGCCATTGCTCAGGTCCGCCGCATCGCCGTTGCGCACGGTGAACAAGAACAGGCCCATTTCATCGAATTTGCCTTGCCCATAATCCGTGATGTCCCAGCCCATGCCACGTTCCCGCATGGGCGCGGCGCGATCGGACATGATTTGATCGGCGGACCAATAGGCAAAGGGTGGCATGGTGTAGCCAAAAGAGCGGATAAAGGCGTCGCCTTCGCGCAGGATTTCATTGACGCGGGATCGTTTCATCGGGGGCTCCATTGTCGCGTTTGGTGCGATTGCAAAAGACGAATGGCTTGGTTTCAGAATAAACCCATCCGCGTTTTGCCGCGCTCCGTCAAGCCTTGACGATTTGCGCGCTGGACGCACTAACCAAAGGCGCGCACAACCATCACCCCTGCCCATGCGGAAAAGCCGGTAAGGAAGCCGCCCCAAAGCCCGTCTATAACGACTTGTTCAAAGGTCCAGTCGCGCAAGGTGGCGTAATTGGTGAATTCATAGGTGCCATAGGCAAGCAGGCCAAGCAGGACGCCGCCGATAAGGGCCGCCATTGGATCGCCGGCGCGCAAGGCTGGCACAGAGACAAACCACATCAAGCCCGCGATATAGCCGAGGTAAAAGATGCCCGCGGGCAGCATGCGAAACGGGTCTGCAAAGAGATGACCGACGTGGCGCTCAAACACAGGTTTCACTAAGAGGCGTAGGCCGATGATGTCAGCAATCAAAAAGATGATGGCCGTGGCAAGGTAGAGCATCAGAATTTGCATAAGTGGACCTTTGGTTCAGGGTGGCGGCGTGTGTTTGCGGCTTTTTGGCTAGGTGTGTGTCTGGCTAGGCATGAGCAAGCTCGACTTGCACAACATCGGTTTGTCCGACGGCGAAAGAACCCGTGCAGATGCCCAAGTAAAACTGCCAGTTGCGCAAGAACGCGTCGTTGTAGCCAAGGCTGCGGATTTTGTCGGCTTTTTCATCCAGTCGTTGCCGCCAGATGTCTGTGGTGGTGGCGTAATCTGGGCCGAAAGCATGGCTGTCCTTGACCACCAAGCCTGCTTGCCGCGCTTGCTCGGCGATCACCGCGCTACTGAGCAACATACCACCGGGAAACGTGTAGTGGCGGATGTAGTCAGTATTGCGTTCATAGGTGGCAAAGTACTCGTCGCGCACAGTGATCGCTTGGATCATGGCGCGCCCGTTTTGGGCCAGCCGCGATTTGAGGGTCGCGAAATATGTTGGCCAATAGACTTGGCCCACCGCCTCGACCATCTCGATAGACACGATGTTATCGTATGTGCCGCTGCTGTGGCGATAGTCCTGAAGCCGAATGTCCGCCCGCCCATCAAGGCGCGCATCTGCATAGCCCTTTTGACTGGGCGAGATCGTTATACCCGTGACATGGCGTCCCGCATCCGCTGCGCGTTCCGCAAAGCCGCCCCAGCCGCACCCGATTTCAAGCACTTGTTCCCCGTCGCTTAGACGATTCAAAATTCGGTCGTATTTGTTGTGCTGGCCGAGGCGCAGATCGCTTTGGCCCGGTTCAAACAAGGCCGAAGAGTAGGTCATGCTTTCATCAAGCCAAAGCTGATAGAACTCATTGCCCACATCGTAATGAGCGCGGATGTTGCGTGATGAACCACGCACGGAATTGGCCCGCATCAATCGGTTCACAACGCGGAACTTTAGGCTGTTCCAAAACCCTGCGTAGGAATAGCCCTGAAGCTGTTCCGAGTTTTGCAAAGCAACTTGCGTCAAATTCGCAATCGACGGGGTTTCCCAAAGCCCCGCCACATAGGTTTCCCCAAGACCAATATCACCGCGTGCAGCAATGGCGCTGACAACGGACCAATCAAGGATTTCCATTTCGGCTTCGGGGCTACCTTGGCCAAAATCAAGGGTTTCGCCCTCGGGGGTGCGCAGCCGCAATCGGCCATTTGTGATGCGTGAACAGGTATCAAGGAAATCGTGTTTCACACGGGTCGTTAGAAATTGCATTAAGTAACCTCGGTCTTGGGCGGGTTGGGACGCGTGCGGTACCTTGCGCCTTTTAGTTTTAGTCTTAAGGCTTGCCAGTGGATCAAAATCATCGTGCGCAAGGCCCCCATTGGACGGCTGATGCTCGCCATGATTAGCGCGCTGTTTGTCATAGGCCGACGCTGGCCAGTTAAGCTAGCAACCACCCCTTCGGCACCGTTGCGGTGCATGATGCGAATGTCGATGAAGTCCTCGCGGATATCGAAGGCAAATTTGTATTTACCGGCAATTTCTTGGAACGGGGACACGTGCAGGGACTTGGGCGTTTCCATCCGGCTTTCGCTAGTGATGGGCGCAAAGCTGGGCAGATGGCAGAGGTAAGAATGACGGTCGCCAAAGGGGGTCGAGACTTCGGCGATCGCGGCGATTAGGTCGGTGCTATCAAAAGCGAGCCAAAAGCTGACCGGATTAAAGACATAACCCAAGGTGCGGGGCTGGGTGAGCAAAAGCAGGCGCACTGATGGGTTGGTTAGCCCGTGTTTGCTCAAGACCTCCCGCGCCCAAGCCGCACCTCGTCCCTGTTTTAGAGGCCCGCCGTGATCGATGTCATGCACTGAGGACAAGTTAAAGCGGTTGCGCGAAAACAGGCTTGGACCTGTCGCGTCGCTTTCGGGGTCGATCAACACAAAGTCCACCGCATAGGTAAAGCTGTGCCGAACGCCACCGCGTCGGGTGTGCGTGGTCTTAGCCGCAACCTGTTGGGGTGTTTGGATCATGCGAGTTGGCGTTCCGTCATCAGGCGGGCTACGCGCACAGCACTGGCAAAGCCGTCATCGTGAAAGCCGTGCCGGGTATAGGCGCCCGCAAACCACGTGTTGTTTTGGCCCTGCATCGCGGTCAGGTCTTTTTGCGCCGCCAATGCGGGAGCATCAAAAACGGGATGGCGGAACAGCTTTTGATCGTAGATCAGCTTGTCATCCACCGGCGTTGATGGATTAAGCGACACGAACAGCGGATCGCTTTCGGGGATGTTCTGAAGACGGTTCATCCAATAAGTTACGCCGATCGCAGGCTCCGGCTTGGTGGTGTCGGCCTTATAAATCCAACTGGCCCATGCCGCGCGACGATTGGGCATCTGGCGTTCATCCCGGTGCAAAACCATGTGGTTGTCTTGGTACCGGATGGCCGACAGCGTGGTTTGTTCTTGCGGGGTTGGACGATCAAGCAGGCGCAAGGCTTGGTCCGAATGACAGGCAAAGATCACTTGATCGAACGGCGCAAGCGGTCCAGCACCTGTTTGTACGGTGCTGTGGGTTCCAGTGCGTTCGACAGTTTTTATCGGCGTGTTCGAGTGGATTTGCACACCGCGCGCGATCAGGTTTTTTTCCAAGCGCTTGACATATTCGATGCTGCCGCCATCAACCGTCCACCACTGGTGCTGACCTTCACTGCTAAGCAACGCGTGGTTGCGAAAGAACGCCATAAGCGCGCGGGCAGGGAAGGCACGAATTTCACTGGGGGAGGTGGACCAAATCGCCCCACACAACGGCATCAGGTAATACTTCTGGAACCAGTCGCCCAAGCGCATCTCGTCCATCAATTCGCCAATCGTCAGGCTTTCTTCCGTCGCAAGCGCTTCGGCGGTGCGATTGAAGCGCAGCACGTCGCGGACCATGCGTGCAAATTGTGGGCGCAACAGATTGCGCTTTTGTGCGATCATCGCGCCCAAGGTGCGCAAACCGTATTCCATTTCACCGTTATTGATCGAGGCACCAAAGCTCATATCGCTTTTGGTCACAGGCACGTCGAGATCCATGAACATGCGGGTAAGATGCGGATAGTTGGCATAGTTGAAGACGATAAACCCTGTATCAACAGGCTGGTCGCCGTTGATGCCCGCTATAATCGTCCGCGCGTGACCGCCCAGACGCGGTTCAGCTTCAAACAGCGTGACCTCATGTTGTGGCGCCAGCAGATACGCGGCGGCCATGCCAGAAATGCCACCACCGATAATGGCAATCCGTTGCTGGCGTGTGGGAAGGGCATCTAGGGACATTGGGGCTCCGCAGGTTTGTTTAAGGGATTACGAAATACGCGAAAAAACAGATCAAAATGATCGGGTTTTCTTTGAATGGCGTAAAGCAGATATCTTTCTGGACTTTTCGCTGGGAGGAGGGGGGAAACGCTTAGGCGCTTTTTACGTGCTTTTCAGGTGCCATTCAGCGGTAAACCACCGCGTTGATCGCCTGACGCACCACATCAGATAGGGCCGCAAGGTCGTCCCCCATTGGTAAGGTCTTTCGCCAGACCATGCCCAAGGTCCGGCTAGGTTGCGGTCCAGAAAATTCCGATACGGCGACGGCGGCCGCGCGGGTTTCCACATTGACCGCCATTTTCGGAATGAGCGTCACGCCCATGCCCGCACCGACCATCTGTACCAGCGTTGACAGAGTTGAGCCATCCAAGCCTTCGCGCGAGGTTGCGCCCTTCATTTCGCAAAAACTTAGCGCTTGATCGCGAAAACAGTGGCCTTCTTCGAGCAAGAGCAACCGCATGTCGCGCAGCGCTTCGGGCCCCGGCACAGGGGCTGCCGCTTGTGCATTTGTCCGCACCAGAACGAAGGGTTCATCCACCAGCGGGGTTTCTTGCAACCAAGGTTCTCCGGCGGGCAAAGCAAGGATTGCCGTGTCGATGAGGCCCGCACCCAGCTCTTCGATCAAACGGGCAGTTTGTGTTTCGCGCACGTGGATGTCCACGTCAGGTGCAGCTTTGGTCAAATCGGCCAGCAAGCGCGGCAGCAGATAGGGTGCAATCGTCGGAATAATCCCGATGCGCAAGCGACGCCCCAGCCCTGGACCTGCGGCGCGGGCCAAATCGCCGAGTTCGTCCACCTCCGCCAAAATGCCGCGCACACGGCTTGCGAAGTCTTCGCCAAAATTGGTCATACGTACGGCTTTGGAACCGCGCTCAAACAACACGACGCCTAGCGAGCGTTCTAGTTCCTTGATTTGCACGGACAAGGCGGGTTGCGACACGCCGCAGCTTTCTGCTGCTTGGCCGAAATGCCCCAATCGCGCTAGGGCATCGACGTATCTGAATTGGCGCAGGGTCACATTTTTCATAATCTAAAGTTATTAGACCAATGAAAAAATACAACTTAAACTTATCGACTGCATTTGCTAAACCGCATTCAAACGCCGTGCCGTTCAAGGTGCGGACTGCTACCCCAACAGATAACAACTCAAATCGGAGAAGAGACATGGACGGATCACCCAACGACGTGACCAAATGCCCCGTGATGCACGCGGAGCGCCACCCGTCTGGTGCAATCGCGAATGAACATTGGTGGCCAAATCAGCTGAACCTGAACCCTCTGCATCAGTTTTCAGCGAAATCAGACCCGATGGGCGAAGGCTTTGACTATGTCGAGGCGTTCAAGTCCTTGGACCTAGAAGCCGTGCGTTCTGATCTTTACGCATTGATGACCGACAGCCAGACTTGGTGGCCAGCGGATTATGGGCATTACGGCCCGTTCTTTATTCGCATGGCGTGGCACTCCGCCGGCACATACCGCACCTTTGATGGTCGCGGTGGTGGTGGCACTGGCCAGCAACGGTTTGCTCCTTTGAATTCTTGGCCGGACAACGGCAACTTGGACAAAGCCCGTCGTCTGCTGTGGCCCATTAAAGCAAAATATGGCGCCGCGCTCAGCTGGGCCGATCTGATGATACTTGCAGGCAATGCGGCGCTTGAAAGCATGGGCTTTAAGACCTTTGGCTTCGCTGGTGGCCGCGCTGATGTGTGGGAGCCTGAAAGCGACGTTTATTGGGGGCCAGAAACTGAATGGCTGGATGACCAGCGCTATTCGGATGAGCGCGAGTTGGCGAACCCGCTGGGCGCGGTTCAGATGGGTCTGATTTATGTGAACCCTGAAGGGCCAAATGGCACGCCTGATCCGCTAGGTTCTGGGCATGACATCCGCGAAACTTTCGCGCGCATGGCGATGAACGACGAAGAAACCGTGGCCCTTGTCGCGGGCGGTCATACGTTCGGTAAAGCGCATGGCGCGGGTAATCCTGATCTCGTGGGCGCAGAACCTGAGGGCGCACCAATTCACGCGCAAGGATTTGGCTGGGCTAATGACTATGAAAGTGGTGTTGGTGTTCACACCACGACATCAGGTATCGAAGGGCCGTGGACTGCGAACCCAACCAAATGGGACATGGGATATTTCGATGCGCTGTTCGGCTATGAGTGGCAGCTGACGAAAAGCCCGGCGGGTGCGAACATTTGGGAAGCGGTTGATCTGGGCGATGAGGATCATGCGCCACAGGTTGATGGGTCCGGCAAGAAGGTCAAATTGATGATGACCACCGCTGACATGGCCATGCGCATGGATCCGGCATACGAAAAAATCAGCCGGGACTATCACGCGAACCCTGACAAGTTTGCGGATGCCTTTGCGCGGGCTTGGTACAAGCTAACTCACCGGGACATGGGCCCGTATGAGCGTGGTGTTGGCGCCTTGGTGCCGAGCGAGCCGCAAATCTGGCAAGACCCAGTGCCCGCCGTGGATCATGCTTTGGTCGGTGATAAAGATGTCGCTGCTCTAAAGGCTGCTGTTTTGGACAGCGGGTTGTCTGTTAGCGATTTGGTGAAAACCGCTTGGGCGTCTGCATCGACTTATCGCGGGTCGGACATGCGTGGTGGTGCCAATGGTGCGCGCGTGCGCTTGGCCCCGCAAAAAGATTGGGCGGCTAATGATCCTGCTGATCTGGCGCGCGTGATTGGCGCGCTGGAAGGCGTGGCAAAGGCGTCGGGCAAGAAAATCTCACTGGCTGACATGATCGTTCTTGCAGGTTGTGCAGGGGTGGAAGCCGCTGCCAAAGCCGTGGGCGTTGACGTGACTGTGCCGTTCACACCGGGGCGCACAGACGCCACGGAAGAGATGACCGATGCAGAAAGCTTTGACGTTCTTGAGCCAAAGGCAGATGCGTTCCGCAACTACTTGGGCGGTGAAACTCATCGCTCAACCGGCGAGTTGATGGTCGATAAAGCGCAGCTTTTGACCCTGACCGCACCAGAGCTGACCGTTTTGATCGGCGGGATGCGCGTTCTTGGTGCAAATGCTGGTGGATCATCGGTTGGTGTGATGACGGACAAGCCTGGATCGCTAAGCACGGACTTCTTTGTGAACCTGCTAGACATGGGTCTTGAGTGGACGCCAGCGGCGGATGCTGACCATGTCTTTGAAGGGCGTGATCGCGCGAGCGGTGACTTGAAGTGGACAGCGTCTGAGGTTGATCTGAGCTTTGGGTCGCATTCTCAGCTGCGCGCTTTGGCCGAAGTATATGCCAGCGCGGATGCAGGCCAGAAGTTCGTGACCGACTTTGTCGCGGCTTGGAACAAGGTGATGATGCTGGATCGTTTTGATCTGGCCTGATTGCCCTGAGATTTAGCACAGATGCGGCCCCGTCATAGCGATGGGGCCGTTTTCGTTTCAGAATATGAAATCGCTGGCATC
>CAZBBZ010000123.1:0-7760 GCA_964489925.1 uncultured Rhodobacterales bacterium | reverse complement strand
TCTGGGAATTCCGCAACAATACGAGCGCCAAATTGAATGACATCATCATAAGGTGCGCCCGCTTTGGTAAGTCGCTCTGGGCATGTTACTTTGCTCCAGATATTTTCATTTCTAGCCATCAGATCAACAAACCGTTGAAAATCTGGGTGATCCGCCCCTTTGGTCACATCCGGGCGGCCCATATGGTCAATAACGATGATCGTGGGAAGAGATTCCAAGAATGGCACTAGTTCTACGAGGTCGGCGGCCTCGAAATATACAACGATGTGCCAGCCTAATTTTTCAATGCGGTTCGCGATATCCATAAAGACGGATTTAGGTGTGTCATCGACCAACCGCTTTACAAAATTGAACCGAACACCACGAATGCCGGCCTCGTGCATTTCGGCCAGCTCTGCATCTGATACATCCGCACCAACGCTCGCGATCCCACGGGCCAGTTCCCCACCGGCGCGGCAGGCGTCCATTGTAGCCGTGTTATCTTTGCCGTGACAGGTCGCCTGCACGACGACGTTGCGCGCGAAACCTAGATGGTCGCGAAGTTCAAACAGCTTGTCTTTGCCAGCGTCACAGGGTGTGTATTTGCGTTCTGGCGCAAAAGGGAACTCGTTTGCAGGGCCAAATACATGACAATGAGCATCCACGGCCCCCGCTGGAACCTTGAAATCCGGTTTCTTTGGGTTTGGGTGGAACGGAATCCAATCGGCATCCATATCATTCTTCTCCTGTAAAAACGTAACCATCCATCAACTTGCGTGACGTGCGCAGTATGGCGGCGGACGTGATTTCGTTATTCTCTAAAGATGCCACAACGGTCATCTCACCCGTGGGGTGTTCAATTGACAAAGACCGCTTTTCGCCGCTCCCGATCGTTGAAAGATCATAGGCGGTAGAGCCTTCCAACAAACAGGCCGTGGCAACACTGACCGCGCCCAATACGCCGATTGTTTTGTGACAACGATGCGGAATGAACGTGCGGGTTGAAATGGCGCCGCCGTTGGCAGGTGCGCTCACCATCGTCATCTTGGGTACAGACTTTTCTGAAACATCGCCCAAATTCATCATAGGTCCACAAGCCAATCGCAATGCCTCGAGTTTTTCGCGCAATGCCTCGTTGTTTTCCAATTCATCAGGAGCTTCGCTGCCCGTAATGCCCATGTCAGATGCCTTCAAGACAACACAAGGCATGCCATTGTCGATCATGGTAACCTGAAGCGCGTTCACAGTATCTGCAATGTTTCCAGTTGGCAGCAAAGCGCCACACGAACTGCCCGCGGTATCTTGAAATTCAATCGGGACCGGCGCAGAGGTACCGGGCGTTCCATCAATTCTAGCGTCGCCACGATAGCTAACGCGGCCGTTCGGGGTCTGCACCGTGGCCACAGATATTTGACCCGTGTTTTCCATAAAAATCGTGACAGATGTTTCGCCATCGTTGGCTGAAACTAGGCCACGCTCAATGGCAAAAGGGCCAACACCGGCTAGAATATTTCCACAGTTTTGCGCGTCTGTTACAATCGCTTGATCAACGAAAACTTGCAAAAATAGATAATCAACGTCGACGCCATCACGCTGTGATTTTTGAACTATGGCAACTTTGGAGGTCAAAGGGTCAGCCCCCCCCATCCCGTCGATTTGACGAATGTCAGGGCTACCCATGATACGCAACAACGCCGCATCACGCGCTGTGGTGTCCGCGGGCAAGTCAGACGCTAAAAAATAGCCGCCTTTTGACGTGCCCCCGCGCATCCACATTGCGCGAATGCCGTCAGACATACTTCAGTCCCTTTTGTTCCAGACGCCCGCGCATGTCGTAGATATCTAATCCCAACTCGCCGTTTTCAAACCGTGCTCGCTTTTCGCCTTCGTTTGCTTCGCGGGCTTGGCTTTTGGCCAAAACGTCTGCGGCTTCTTCACGGCGCACAACACATACGCCGTCGTCATCGGCGACAATGATGTCCCCCGGATAGATCATTTCATCCGCGCATACGACAGGGATGTTCACAGACCCAAGCGTTTCTTTGATTGTTCCTTGGCCGTGGATAGCTTTAGACCATACAGGGAATTTCATTTCCGTAAGATCTTGGACATCACGAACCCCTGCATCAATGATCAGGCCGCGACAGCCGCGTGCCTGCGCAGAGGTGGCAAGTAAGTCGCCAAAATAGCCTGCGTTTGAAGGGGTCGTCGTGCCCAAAACCATGATGTCGCCTGCTTGCAATTGTTCTATTGCCACATGGATCATCCAGTTGTCACAAGGGGGTGCTAAAATCGTAACCGCGCTTCCCGCCGTTCGCGCACCCGAATAGATTGGGCGCATGTAGTCCGCCAATAGTCCTTTGCGCCCCTGAGCTTCGTGAACCGTTGCCACACCGCATTTAGCCAATCCATCAACAAGCGCAGGATCGGCCCGTTTGATGTCTTGAACGACGACGCCTGTTGTTCCAGCAGGAATACTCATACCAATTCGTCCACAGTCTGTGGGAAAATCATTTCAAAGCCTTCTGCGTATTCAGACTTGCGACCGCCAGCCATACCGCCAGAGTTGCGGCGGAAATGGTTTCCACGGTTTTCTGCGACATTCGTATAGAAGTTCCACAGATGCTCTTGGCCTTGCATACACTCAATGGCAGCACGCTTTTTGTCCCAAACCGGGGTGATGTCCAAAAATACATTTGGCTTCCATCCCATTTGCTCTGTTTGATGGGGTTCAAACAAATAAAGCTGCGGAGCCCCTAGAACTTTTTGACCGGGGTTATGGCCCCAAGCCTGCGCAATCATACGACACTCAAGCGCAAATTGCGTGGTGTTCATATGGTCGGTATTATACGGGTCCCATTTTGAATGAGACATCATCCATTTTGGTTGAACTTCGCGAATGATATCAACCATTTGATCCTGAGCATCACGGTCAAGGCGCAACGGGTAATCGCCCAAATCCAAAAACCGGATGTCATTCACACCAAGAGCATTGGCAGCGTTTGTCGCCTCTTCTTTGCGCGCTTCTTTGACACGCTCCAAAGTCATGCCTTCTTGCTTCCACAACTTAGCACTCTCGCCGCGCTCTCCGAATGAAAGGCAGGCGACTGTTACTTCATATCCTAGCGATTGATGCAAAGCGATTGCGCCACCGCACCGCCAAACGAAATCGGCCGCATGTGCAGATATTACGAGGGCTGTCTTTTTTTCTGACATCAAAACTCTCCGTTAAAACTCTGTCGGCATGTAACCAAAACGATCTGTTTCTACTATTCCAATCCATGCAGAATGATATAAAATTTGCCTATAGGCCCGACTCTTTCACGGCTCCTCATGCGGCAGAAAATCTGCTTTAGGATTTTGTAATGACAGTAAATTTTCCCAATTTGCGCCATCTAAGAGCCTTCAAAGAGGTCGCAGAGCGGAACAGTGTCAGCGCCGCCGCAACCCAAGTTCATTTAAGCCAACCAGCCGTGACGCAAGCCGTTTCAGGGCTCGAAAAAAGTCTTGGTATCGAATTATTCGATCGCCGATCCGATGGCATGTTCGTCACCGAATTGGGCGCAACATTTTTACGTCGCGTGCAAAGAATATTTGATCTGCTT
Organism: uncultured Rhodobacterales bacterium; assembly: GCA_964489925.1. Taxonomy (GTDB): domain Bacteria; phylum Pseudomonadota; class Alphaproteobacteria; order Rhodobacterales; family Rhodobacteraceae; genus CAYLLD01. Next base: position 4,176 of record CAZBBZ010000123.1, on the reverse strand, counting down.
GAAAAAGGTGCGCGACGGAACAAGCCGGGCAATCGTCATTTCTATAAGATGGCATCAACCAGCCAACTAAGGGCATTTATCGCGATCTGGGAAACGGGGAGTTTTAGTTTGGCGGCCCGTCAGATCGGAATATCGCAACCTTCGGTGCATCGTGCTGGGCGGGACTTAGAAAAACTCGCCGGACAAGATTTTTTCGTCTCAAGTCGAAAAGGCATTGAATTAACAAGTGCGGCAGAGCGTTTTGCCCAAGCGGTAAAGCTTGCCTTTGCAGAGCTACAGCAAGGCTATGACGAGATCGCACTTTCAGTTGGTCGCGACAGCACAAAGATTGTGATTGGTTCAATGCCATTATCACGCACGTCAATCGTTCCTCAGGCAATGAATGCATTGCTGAAGGAAAATAGCGGAGTTCAAATTCACTCCATTGATGGTCCCTACGATGATCTGCTCAGAGGTTTGCGTTATGGAGATTTAGATGTCTTGATCGGCGCTTTGCGCATGCCAACGCCGGCAGAAGACATAGAACAAGAAATCTTGTTTAATGATAGCCTGCATATTGTCGTCGGGGCGCATCATCCTCTTGTAAATCGTCGCGGCCTAAAACTGGCAGACTTAGAGTCGTTTCCTTGGATTGCGCCGCCAAGTAATACGCCTGCTGGCAGCTATTTATTTGATGCCGCCGGGATAGACAAACTCAGTGCAACGCCGGTGCGCGTTGTTGCAAGCTCATTGGTTTTGGTTCGTGGTCTTCTGGGCCGCGGAGACTATGTAACCATCATCTCGGCGCGACAAATGAAAGTCGAACTAGAGCGTGGTGACGTGGTGGCATTGGACATCGACTTGCCGAAAAGTAATCGCTCTATCGGTTTGACGGTTAGAAAAAACTGGAAACCAACAATTACACAGTCACGTTTTCTAACGCTTTTAAGAGCGGCGGCGGCAAGTGATTGATATCTGTGTATAGATAAAATGAATACCTCAATACCGCTTTCAATTTCTCATGTGGTGTATTGGGTCTTATGTCGTTTCGCATGAAAACTAATATCGGACTCATTGGATTTGGCGAGGCAGGGCAAAGCTTCGCAAAGGGTTGGACGGCGGCTGATCTGGGCCACGCTGTCCACGCCTATGACATCAAAACCAATTCAGCAAACACAGCGGATGCCAAGCGCGCCGACTATGAAAGATTGAGCGTTCAAGGGCATGACGACTTGAAGTCTGCCCTCGCGCTCTCAGATGTTGTTTTGTCTTTCGTGACGGCGGATTGTGCGCATGATGCAGCGCGAGCGGCTGCGGAATATTTGAAAAAAGGCGCAGTGTTCTTCGATTGTAATTCCTGTGCCCCAGACACCAAGCGCGCTTCGGCACGCGTGATTGAACAGGCCGGGTCCAAATACGTCGACATGGCTGTAATGGCGCCTGTGCATCCACGGGACCACAAAACGCCTGTTTTATTGTCTACACCGCATGACATTAGCAGTTATGTCCAAGACCTAGACCTGTCCGCACGGCTCGTGTCAGATGACGTCGGTAAGGCAAGTTCTATTAAGATGATGCGCTCTATAATGATCAAAGGGCTAGAAGCGTTAACTGCTGAAAGCCTGTTGGCCGCACGAAAAGCCGGTGTAGATGCAGAGGTAATAGCCTCTTTGGATGCGTCCTTCCCTGATTGGAACTGGACCCAAAGAGCAGGCTACAATTTGGAACGAACGACGACTCATGGCATACGCCGTGCAGCAGAGATGCGTGAAGTTGCGAAGACCGTTTCGGATTTAGGGTTTGACAACGGGATGAGCCGCGCAATCACTGACTGGCAACAATCCATGGGAGAATTGGGTTTAGAATTAGGTTCGCAGGACTTTGAAGCGCGTGCGGATGCAATTTTGAAGGCCCTAAAGGAGCAATCGTGAGCAAAAAACAATATGAAGATATTCCCGGAACTGTCGTGTTTGACGCCGACAGATCACGCGAGGGTTATCACTTAAACCAATTTTGTATCTCTTTGCGCCTCGAGAAGAATCGCCAAGCTTTGCGCGATGATCCAGAGGCCTATATGGGGGAATTCCCCATGACCGAGGATCAAAAACAAGCGGTCAGAGATCGGGCTTGGAATCGCCTATTAGATTTGGGGGGTAATATTTATTACACCTCAAAATTGGCAGCATTCGATGGGATCGTTTTCCAAGATCTCGCCGCTCTGATGACCGGCGTATCGCGCGAAGACTATCGCGACATGATGTTGAATGGCGGTCGCTCAATCGAAGGCAACAGATACAAATCTGAATGGGAAGAAAAATAATGGCCAAAATTACTGCAGGTGTGGGCTGCTCACACGTTCCCGCAATTGGTGTCGCAATGGATCAGAAAATTACGGGTCAAGACTATTGGAAACCCGTATTTGAGGGGTTCGAAGTTAGCCGTGAATGGATCAAGGAAAAAAAGCCAGATGTCGTATTTCTGGTCTATAACGATCACTGTACGGTCTTTGATGCGTCTTGCATTCCAACGTTCGCTTTGGGCTGTGCCGCAGAATTCAACCCTGCCGATGAAGGTTGGGGACCGCGCCCGGTACCTGTCGTTAAGAACCATCAAAAGCTGGCAAGCCACATTGCTCAGTCGGTGATTTTGGACGAGTTCGATCTCACCATTATGAATGACATGGAAGTGGACCACGGACTGACAGTGCCTTTGTCTGTCATGTTTGGCGAGCATGGCCCCGACGATGAGTGGCCGTGTTTGGTCATCCCTTTGGCCGTGAACGTGGTGCAGTATCCTGCACCAACTGGAAACCGGTGCTATCAATTGGGCAAAGCCATTCGCCGCGCGGTTGAAAGCTTTGACGAAGATCTGAACGTGGTGATTTTCGGAACGGGCGGCATGAGCCACCAGTTGCAGTCAGAACGAGCAGGTTTGATCAACGCAGACTGGGACACGCGCTTTCTGGATATGATGGTAGATGACCCGGTCGCCGCGAGCAAAATCGAGCATTTAGAATACTTGCGTGAAGCAGGATCAGAAGGCATCGAAATGGTCATGTGGTTGGTGATGCGAGGTGCCTTGGATGAAAAGGTAACCGAAAAGCATCGTCACTATCACGTGCCAGCCTCAAACACGGCCGTCGGCCATATCATCTTAGAAAACCAATAAAGGAAACTTCAGCGTGAGAATTTGTGTTGCAGGCGCTTATGGCGCATTTGGACTGAAACATTTGGATGCTTTGGCACAAATCGAAGATGTGACTGTGACGTCGATCATGGGGCCAACAAAGGCCAAGATCGATGCTTTGGCTGCCGAGCGTGGCATTGGGCACGCCGCAACAACCTTGGAAGAGTGCATTGCCCGTGATGATGTGGATGCGGTTATCCTGTCGACACCAACGGGTTTGCACGCAGAGCAAAGCATCGCCTGCATGAAAGCTGGCAAACATGTATTGGTCGAAATCCCGATGGCGGATTCATTGGCCGATAGCCAAGAAATCGTTCGCGTTCAAAAGGAAACAGGACTGGTTGCAATGGCGGGACAAGTGCGCCGCTTCAACCCGTCTCATCAGTGGATTCATAACAAAATTGAAGCGGGTGAATTGACGCTGCAACAAATGGATGCGCAGACCTATTTCTTCCGCCGGACCAACACGAATGCCAAGGGCGAACCACGGACATGGACAGATCACCTGCTATGGCATCATGCGTGCCATACCGTTGATTTGTTCCAATACCAAACGGGCGGCAAGGCCGTTCAAGCCTATGGTCTGGAAGGGCCGAAACATCCCGATTTGGATATCGCGATGGATATGTCCATTGGTCTGAAAGCTGCGAACGGCGCTATTTGCACCCTCTCCCTAAGCTTCAACAACGATGGGCCTTTGGGCACATTCTTCCGTTATATTTGTGACAATGGCACTTATATTGCCCGTTACGATGATCTCTACGATGGCAATGAAAATAAAATCGATCTGTCAGGCGTCGCCGTTTCAAATAACGGCATCGAATTGATTGATCGGGAGTTTATTCAGGCCATCAAAGAAGGTCGCCAGCCAAATGGTGCCGTTGCGGATGTCTTGTCTGCTATGGAAACTTTGGACACGATCGAACAAAGCTTCGGCTAACGCTTGATATTGCCGCAAGGGGGGTGAAGTAGAAAAGTTCTAAACAGGACTGCTTTGCCCCCTTTTGCCGC
>CAZBBZ010000122.1:0-7764 GCA_964489925.1 uncultured Rhodobacterales bacterium | reverse complement strand
GTTTTTGTGGGCATGCACACCCAAGAGGCGGCTTATGACAAAGTGGATGCCGCCGGAAAACGCTTTGGTGATGAGCTAGAGCGGATCGGCTGGAAAGGTGATGAGGTCGTGGGCGATCGCAAGATGCACGCGCTTTTTGAGTTGCACATCGAGCAAGGCCCGATCTTAGAAGCAGAAGGCATTGATATTGGTGTGGTCACCCACGGCCAAGGGCAGCGCTGGATTCAATGCACGGTCAAGGGCAAGGAAAGCCACACGGGTTCAACGCCCATGAACATGCGGCGCAATGCCGGGCGCGCGCTGGCGCAGATTACTGAGTTGGCCCACGAGATTGCCATGTCGCATCAGCCCGATGCGGTGGGGGCGATTGGTCATATCGACGTCTACCCGAACTCTCGCAACATTATCATTGGCGAGGCGGTTTTCACCGTTGATTTTCGCAGTCACCATCAGTCAATTATCGACGCGATGCTGGCGCGGTTCTACGACGAAGCGCCCAAGCTCTGCGAGGCGCTGGGCTGTTCCATTGAAACAGAGATTGTCAGCTCCTTTGATCCACCAGCCTTTGATGAAGGCTGTGTGGCGGCGGTGCGCAACGCGGCGCAGTCCTTGGGCTATAGCCACCGGGATATCGTCAGCGGGGCCGGGCATGACGCCTGTTGGATTAACCGCATCGTGCCAACCGCGATGGTCATGTGCCCATGCGTTGACGGGCTAAGCCACAACGAGGCCGAAGAGATTTCGCCCGAATGGGCGGCGGCGGGGACAAATGTGCTGATGCACGCGGTCTTGGCAAAGGCAGAGGTGGTGGGGTGAGTTTTAGTCCCTCCCACTGGCCCCACCCACTGGCACAACTGCCACACAAACATCACTAGATTAAGGAGCAAATCATGACCAAAGTTATCAAAGGCGGCACCGTCGTCACGGCAGATCGCAGCTTTGAGGCTGATATCCTAATCGAGGGTGAAGTGATCAAAGAGATTGGCGAGAACCTTAGCGGCGATGAGGTCATCGACGCCGAGGGCGCTTACGTCATCCCCGGCGGCATCGACCCGCACACGCATCTTGAAATGCCCTTCATGGGCACGACTGCCGATGAGACCTTCCTGTCCGGCACTTGGGCCGCGGCCACCGGCGGTACGACCATGCTGGTGGATTTCTGTCTGCCCGGCGAGGATGGGTCAATCAAGAACGCCATCAACGACTGGCACCGCAAGTCTGCGCCGCAAGTCGCCAGCGACATCGGCTATCACATGGCGATCACCGGCTGGAATGAGAACATCTTTGACGAGATGAAAGATGCCGTTGAAATGGGCGTGAATTCGTTCAAGCACTTCATGGCCTATAAAGGCGCGTTGATGATTGAAGACGATGAGATGTACGCCAGCTTCCAACGCTGTAAAGAGCTGGGCGCGCTGCCGATGGTTCATGCAGAAAACGGCGATATCATCCAAGAGCTGCAACAGAAATATCTGGCCGAGGGCATCACTGGGCCAGAAGGTCATGCCTATTCCCGCCCGCCAGAACTGGAAGGAGAGGCGGCCAACCGTGCTATCATGATCGCGGATGCCGCAGGCGTGCCGCTTTACATCGTGCATGTGTCTTGTGAGCAGGCCCATGAAGCCATTCGGCGGTCGCGTCAAAAAGGCATGCGGGTGTATGGCGAGCCGCTGATCCAGTTCCTGACCTTGGATGAGAGCGAGTATTTCAACAAAGATTGGGACTATGCCGCGCGCCGCGTCATGTCGCCGCCGTTCCGTTCCAAGGAGCATCAGGATGGTCTTTGGGCGGGTCTGTCTGCTGGCTCTTTGCAAGTGGTGGCCACCGATCACTGTGCTTTTGGGACCGAAAAGAAACGCATGGGCGTGGGTGATTTCACACGTATACCTAATGGCACTGGCGGGTTGGAAGACCGGCTTTCCGTGCTTTGGACCACAGGTGTTGAAACGGGCCGGATTACGCCAGAGGAATTTGTAGCTGTCACCTCGACCAACATCGCCAAAATCCTGAACATCTATCCAAAAAAGGGCGCTTTGGTGCCCGGTGCAGATGCGGATATTGTGGTTTGGGATCCGTCGATCTCAAAGACCATCACGGCGTCAAACCAGAAGTCGATCATTGACTACAACGTGTTTGAAGGCTTTGCGGTCACCGCGCAGGCGCGTCATACGCTGAGCCGGGGCGATGTGATCTGGTCTTGGGGTCAGAACAGCCAACCGGAACCGGGCCGGGGTCGCTTTGTGCCGCGTCCTGCCTTCCCATCTGCTCATAAAGCGCTGAGCCAATGGAAAGCGCTGAACACACCGCGCAAGATCGAGCGTGATCCGATGAATATTCCGAGCGGCGTTTAATGCAGGCTGCCAAGATTCAAACGCTGCCATCGAAGGCGTCAAACAGCGTGGTTTCAGCCAAATCGCTGTCCTTGACGTTTGAAACCAACGATGGCCCGGTTCATGCGCTGTCCGACATCAATCTAGAAATTGGTGCGGGCGAGTTCGTGTCCTTTATCGGGCCGTCGGGTTGCGGCAAGACCACGCTGTTGCGCGTGATCGCGGATCTGGAAAAACCTACGGGGGGCGAGATAACCGTCAATGGTATGTCCCCCGAAGAGGCACGCCTAAGCCGCGCTTATGGCTATGTGTTTCAAGCGGCAGGGCTTTATCCGTGGCGCACAGTGGAACGTAACATTGCGCTGCCACTCGAAATAATGGGCTACGCGAAAGCTGAGCGGCGCAAGCGGATTGACCATGTGCTTGAACTGGTAGGCTTGCAAGACTTTGGCCGCAAATATCCATGGCAGCTGTCGGGGGGGATGCAGCAGCGGGCCTCTATCGCGCGGGCGCTGACGTTTGATGCGGATATGTTGCTGATGGATGAGCCGTTTGGGGCTTTGGACGAAATTGTGCGCGATCATTTGAATGAACAGCTGCTGGCCCTGCATGCAGAAACTGGCAAGACCGTGTGTTTCGTCACCCACTCGATCCCCGAGGCGGTGTACCTGTCCACCAAGATTGTCGTGATGAGCCCACGCCCCGGTCGTGTGGCGGACATTATTGACAGCCCACTTCCCAAAGAGCGCCCGCTTGAAATCCGCGACACGCCAGAGTTTCTAGCAATCGCCGCAAGGGTGCGCGATGGTCTGCGCGCGGGGATGGTTGATGCTTAACTGGGTGCGCCATTCCGTGGTCCCGGTGTCCACCATGTTGCTGGCGATCCTTGCGATCTGGTATGCAGGTGCGGTCTATCTGAACGCGCCTTGGGCGCTGGATCAGGCCACCCGCGATGAGACAACGCTAACCACGTCGCAACTGGTCAGCGATACCATGAGCCAGAAACGCCCGGTTTTGCCCGCCCCCCATCAGGTGGCGCGCGAGATTTGGGACACTACGGTGAACAAGAAAATCACCTCCAAGCGCTCCCTTATCTATCACGCTTGGATCACCATGTCGGCCACGCTGGTTGGCTTTCTGATCGGGGCCGGGCTTGGCATTCTGATGGCGGTGGGCATCGTTTACAGCCGTGTGATGGACCTAAGTGCCATGCCTTGGGTCATTGTCAGCCAAACGATACCAATCCTAGCTGTCGCGCCGATGATTATCGTGGTGCTTTATAATATCGGGATTTCGGGGCTGATCGCTAAGGCGTCAATCTCTGCCTATCTCAGTTTTTTTCCCATCGTTGTGGGCATGGTCAAAGGGCTTCGTTCGCCCGAAGCGTCACAGCTTGATTTGATGAAAACCTACAACGCCAGCGGTGTGCAGGGCTTTTGGAAGCTGCGCTGGCCTGCGGCGCTGCCGTATCTGTTTCCATCCATGAAAATCGCTATCGCCATTGCGCTTGTGGGGGCGATCATTGGCGAGCTGCCAACGGGCAGTCAGGGCGGATTTGGCGCGCGGATGCTGAACGGCAGTTATTATGGCCAGACCATGATTATCTGGTCTGCGCTGATCGGTGCGGCGGTTTGTGCGGGTTTGATGGTCGGGGCGATTGGCCTGTGGCAACGCATCGCTCTGCGTCATCGGGGCGGGCGCGCGTGAATTGGGGCTTTGTCATAGGCGCCGTCGCCCTTTGGCTGGCATTTTGGGCGATCAACGTCTGGCTTGTGCGCCGCGACTTTAGGGTTGCGCCTTGGATCGTGCCGCTGTTGTTTGGCGCGGCCCTTCTAATCCTGTGGGAAGGCATCGTGCGCGGCTTTGACGTGCCATCGGTTATTCTGCCAACGCCCTCTGCGATCTGGGCCAAGATCACCACCAGCTTGCCCACGCTATGGGTCGATTTCGTGCAAACCGTTCTGAAATCGGTCATTCCCGGTTACATCATGGGCTGTGGTGCGGCGATCCTGACGGCCTTAGCCATCGACCGCTCGCCTTTCCTGAAACGCGGGCTGCTGCCAATCGGCAACCTTGCCGCTGCTCTGCCTATTGTAGGGCTCGCCCCGATCATGGTGATGTGGTTCGGCTTTGACTGGCATTCCAAAGCGGCCATCGTGGTGGTGATGTGCTTTTTCCCGATGCTGGTAAACACGGTCGAAGGCTTGCGTGCCTCTGACCCGATGCAGCAGGACCTGATGCGCACCTATGCGGCCAGTTATGGCGAGACTTTGGGCAAGCTGCGTTTGCCCGCCGCTTGGCCGTTTATCTTTAACGGGCTGAAACTTTGCACCACGCTGGCGCTCATCGGGGCTATCGTTGCAGAGTTCTTTGGCACGCCGATTGTGGGCATGGGCTTTCGGATATCCACCGAGATCGGGCGGCTATCGCTTGATATGGTCTGGGCTGAAATTGCGGTCGCTGCGCTGACCGGTATAATTTTTTATGGCATTGTTGCGGGCCTGGAGCGGCTTGTGACTTTCTGGCACCCGTCTATGCGGCGCTAGCAAGAACGAGATGACGAGAAACCAAGGAGACAACTTATGAAACTACTTTCAAAGGGCATCATTGCTCTGGCAGCGGCGGCCTCAATGAGCGCGAGCGCTTGGGCGGCTGACCAAGTAACCCTGCAACTAAAATGGGTCACGCAAGCGCAATTCGCGGGTTATTATGTAGCGGCTGAAAAAGGCTTTTATGAAGCCGAAGGTCTGGACGTAGAAATCAAAGCAGGTGGTCCAGATATCGCCCCGCCACAAGTTCTTGCAGGCGGCGGCGCTGATGTGATCGTGGATTGGATGCCATCGGCCTTGGCAACCCGTGAAAAGGGACTGCCGCTGGTAAACATCGCCCAGCCGTTCAAAAGCTCGGGCATGATGCTGACGTGTCGCAAAGACAGCGGCATCGCGACGCCAGAAGATTTCCGTGGGAAAACACTGGGCGTTTGGTTCTTTGGCAACGAATACCCGTTCCTAAGTTGGATGAGCAAACTGGGCATCCCAACAGATGGCAGTGCAGACGGTGTGAAAGTTCTGAAACAAGGCTTCAACGTTGACCCGATCCTGCAAAAGCAGGCGGATTGCGTATCGACCATGACTTATAACGAATACTGGCAGATCATTGACGCGGGTCTGACGCCTGACGATCTGGTGGTGTTCAAATACGAAGAGCAAGGCGTGGCAACGCTTGAAGATGGTCTTTACGTCCACGAAGAAAAGCTGGCCGACCCAGAGTTTGCCGACAAAATGGTGCGCTTTGTGCGTGCATCCATGAAGGGTTGGAAATACGCAGAAGAAAATGCGGATGAAGCGGCGGAAATCGTGCTGGACAACGACGCCACTGGCGCGCAAACCGAAGAACACCAAAAGCGTATGATGGGCGAGATTGCCAAGCTGACCGCTGGTTCAAACGGCGCGCTTGATGAAGCGGATTACTTGCGCACCGTGACGACCCTGCTTGAGGGCGGTTCGGATCCGGTGATCAGCATGACCCCAGAAGGTGCATGGACATCGGCCATCACTGATGCGGCGCTGAAGTAAGACAATCTGTGGCCCGCATGACGTTGTGGGCCACAATTTTACCTGAATTTAACGTGACACGCTTTGTTTAGGCGCGCGTAAAAAGGAGCAAGTCATGTCGACTCGTGAATTAGAACCTGGAATTGTTGCAGGCAGATTGTCTGGCGAAGATTATGCCGATAATTTCGCTGACCTGCACCCGCAGCTTACATCCCATGAAGCGGCTGTTGCGGCAGATCGATGCTATTTTTGTTACGACGCGCCTTGTGTCACGGCTTGTCCAACCAGCATCGACATCCCGATGTTCATTCGCCAAATCGCGACTGATAATGCGGAAACCGCGGCCAAGACGATTTTTGACCAGAATATTTTGGGTGGCATGTGCGCCCGGGTTTGCCCCACAGAAACGCTCTGTGAAGAGGCATGCGTGCGCGAAACTGCTGAAAGTGAGCCGGTGCTGATTGGCCGGCTTCAACGCTTTGCCACGGACCAGTTGATGGGCAAAGGCGCGCACCCCTTTGAACGCGCGGCTGACACTGGCAAAACGATTGCTGTTGTTGGGGCAGGGCCTGCGGGTCTGGCCTGTGCGCACCGTTTGGCGATGAACGGCCACGGTGTGACGCTTTATGATGCGAAAGAAAAACTTGGCGGGCTGAACGAGTTCGGCATCGCCACATACAAAACTGTGGATGAATTTGCCCAAGCCGAAGTGGACTGGCTGCTGGGCATTGGCGGGATTACCGTTGAAACGGGCAAGGCGCTGGGCGGTGATTTGTCGCTAGATGATCTGAACGCGAAATTCGATGCGGTCTTTCTGTCCGTTGGGCTTGGCGGCGTGAACGCGCTTAAAGCTGAAGGTGCGGCACTGGATGGCGTGCGGGATGCGGTGAGTTTCATCGCCGACTTGCGCCAAGCGTCCGATTTGGGTGCGGTGCCTGTGGGTCGCAAAGTTGTGGTGATCGGTGGCGGTATGACGGCTGTGGATGCGGCGATCCAAGCAAAACTTTTGGGGGCCGAAGACGTCACCATGATCTATCGCCGTGGCAAGGATCAGATGAACGCCTCTGAGTATGAACAGGATTTGGCCGCCGCAAAAGGCGTTACGATCAAGCATCACACCCAGCCTTTGTCGTTCAAAGGCAAAGGGGCGTTGGCAGCGGTGGAATGTGAATACACCGCCCAAAGCGGCAGCGGCTTGAAAGGCACCGGCGAAACTTTTGAAATCGTCGCCGATCAAGCGCTTGTGGCCATCGGCCAATCGCTGGACGAAACAGCCCTTCCCGCGCTGACCCTAGAGGGGGGCCGCATCGCGGTCGACGCAAGCGGGAAGACATCAATGGCAAAAGTCTGGGCGGGTGGCGATTGCACCAACCAAGGCGAGGATTTGACCGTAACGGCGGTGGCGCAAGGGCGCGACGCGGCTGATGCCATCAACCTCACGCTCAGCGCTTAAGGAGACAAAAAAATGGCAAATCTCAGCAGCAATTTTGTTGGTATCAAATCACCAAACCCGTTTTGGCTCGCTTCAGCACCGCCGACGGATAAGGCTTACAACGTAGAACGGGCTTTTAAGGCCGGTTGGGGCGGCGTTGTCTGGAAAACCTTGGGCGAAGACGGCCCGCCGATCGTTAACGTCAACGGTCCTCGTTACGGCGCGATCTGGGGCGCGGACCGTCGGTTGTTGGGGCTCAATAACATCGAGCTGATCACGGATCGCCCGTTGCAGAAAAACCTGCAAGAAATCAAAGCCGTCAAAAAGGCTTGGCCGGACCGCGCCATGATCGTGTCGATCATGGTGCCTTGTGAAGAAGCTGTTTGGAAAGCGATCCTACCGCTGGTTGAAGAAACGGGTGCGGATGGGGTCGAGCTGAACTTTGGCT